>JAFGDC010000106.1 GCA_016932295.1 candidate division CSSED10-310 bacterium | reverse complement strand
CTGGTGGTCATGCCGGCTCACATGGACAGGCGCCGAATCACGGGAAGATTGCCCACCGTATAATCGACGGCCGAGTAGAGCGTGATTGCCACGACGATGGTCATGACCACGCCGGAGACTGGCACGAGCGGCACATTGTCCACCATGTAGTGAAGAATGTCGGCGCAGATGATGATGATGATTCCCGTGGCCTGGGTGACCGCCTTGATCTTGCCGGTGCGGCGGGCGCTGACGATCACGTTCTGGGTGGCGGCCATGAGCCGGATGAACGAGACCAGGCTGTCGCGCAGGAAGAGGACGAGCAGCATCCAGGGTGGGATGAGTCCGACCGCCATGAAGGCGGCGAAGAAGGTAAACCGCGAAATGCTGTCGGCAAAGGGGTCGAAGAGCTTGCCGAAGTCGGTGGTTTCATTTCGTCGACGGGCTATGGTGCCATCCAACGCATCCGATACTTCCGACGCGATCACTATCAGCAGGCAGAGAATTTTCACCCACACATCGTCGATATAGTATAAACCGAACAGCAATGGTCCAGCCAGCAGGCGCATGGCGGTAAGTTTGTTGGACAGGGTCATGGCGATTCCTCCAATGCAACGGCGCGGCGGTTCACAAACACCCGGTTAAGCCTCCAGGCGGCGATGTATAGCCGGAAAAACCAATCGGCGTACCATGTCTTCCGATTGCGATAGAACAATCGTTTCAAGTCCGCCGCCCGTTCCGGCAGCAACTCGGTATCGGGGGCTAGAAAGCCCTCCTCGAGCGCGATTCGTTCCATTACAGTGCCTGGTTCGATCCGTGGCCGTGCCAGGGTGAAACCGCCCACCCGCGTGCGCAAGCGACCTCCGACTTTACATCTGATGAACATCCCGAGCAATCGTAAAAAGGCATCGTAGCTGTTGCCCGGCGGATTTACGAAGAACCCCAGGCTGATTCTGGCTTCCGGCACCTGTTCCACCATCCGCAGCACCCGCTTCACATCACCGAATCTGATGGGTTTGCCCAGCCTGCGCAGGGTTCGCTCCGTGGTGCCGTCCGGTGAGAAGGAAAACTCGCGGCAACCGGACTGCACGGCTTGGCGCATGAAAGTCGGACTGAGCCACTCCGGTTTTTCCGAGAAGTACGCGGTCCATTCCATCTTCAGACCTCGCCGCAGCAGCTCGCGGACGATCGCTTCGGCATGGGCCGCCGGGTTGTTGAACAGCGCATCCACAAACATAATGCTACCGATGCCATACCGGTCGTGCAACAGCTCCATCTCCGCGACCACCTCCCGCGGCGGGCGGCACCTGATGCGGCATCCGTTCAGATGGGAGTACGTGCAATACACGCACTGCAGGTTACAGCCCCGTTTGGTCTGGATACCAACGCCCCAGGTCGATGCCGCATAGGGAGTGGGATTCACCGTCGTCCAATCACAGGCCGGCAGTCTGTTGAAGGGTGCGAAACGCGGCGCGCCGATGGTGTTGAACAGCATTCCGGACCGTCTGTAGTAAAGACCAGGAATGGCTTCGAAGGGTTCTCCGGCGGTTATCCTGGCGATAGCTTCCTCGCCTTCGAGGTAGACGCCGGCGTCGGCCTCCGCGGCGCGCTGCATGAGTTTCTCCGCGAACAGCGAGAAACCGGCGCCGCCAAGCACGATGACCGTCCCCGGCCAGATGTCGCGCACGTGACGCACCAGTTTGAGGAATGACGGGACGTAATAGACCAGGTCACGTTCCAACTGCGAGTCGATATTGCGCAGTGAGATGCCCACGAGTTCCGGGGTGAAGTCACGGTAATCGGTCAGATCCGTCCCATGGGCCGGCAGATTGCAGTCATGGACCCTGATATCGTGCGTTCCGTCCCCGCCCCGCAGCGCTCCCGCGATGTATCCCAGTCCGGCTGGATAGATGGGTTGATCCATGCCGGTCAACGGTGCCTGGATGAGCAGTATCCGCATGTCAGTAATACAGGCCGCGCCGCTTTCGCAGCATATCCAGGATGGCATCCTGAGTCATCGTCCGCACCATTTCGGCGGTTTCCTGGATACGCAGATCCTCGTCCACGCCGCCGGGTATATCAAGGTGCTCGGTGAAGGGCGGCAGGAACCGGATGCGCCACCTGGTGGGTTTGGGTATCGCCCCCAGCATTCCCAACCAGGGGAACGTGGTGGTGACGGGGAGGAAGGGGATGCCCAAATATTTGAAGGGCCAGTGGACTTTCGCCAGCAGCCTGTAGATTTCCTCGGCGCCAACCACGGCGACGGGAATGATAGGCACGCCCGCCAGCCGAGCGGTCCTGACGAATCCCCCGCGCCCGTACCGTTGTAGCCGGTAGCGTTGATGGTGAGGTTTGGCGATGCCCCGTACACCCTCGGGAAACACCAGCACCACCTCGCCCCGTCGCAGCAGGTAGAGCGTGTTTTCCTCGCAGGCGAGCACCTGGCCGGTCCGTCTGAAGAATACATTCAGGAAGGGCAGCGTCTGCACGAACCGTTCGATCAGCACCCAGGCGTGCCGCGGCGGGGACTTGGTGTAGACCGCCATTTTGACCATCGCCGCATCGAAGGGAAGGATGCCGCCGTGATTGGCCACCAACAGGCAGCCGCTTTCCTCCGGGATGTGCTCCAGGCCTTCCGTATCGATACGCCAGTAATGCTTGTAAAGAGGTTCCACGAATGGGGCTAAGCGTTCTGTAAGGCCAGGATCGAAATCGAAGTTGGCGACCGTTTCGGGATCTACAACGAGTCCGCCGCGCTTTACCGGGACGGTATCGCCCGGCCGTCCCACCGCTTCCTCCACCAGGTCAACCGCGGAGCGCTAATACGCGTTTCTCGACGGTTTTAACCATGCTGGGCAGCGACGAGTTCACCACTTGCCGGGCGATGATCTTTGGCACAAGAAAACCGAAATCGATGGCGGCCCGGTAGATCACCCTGGTCTCGCCATCCTTCACGGGGATGAAGCGCCAGCCGCCGGAATTGTCCTTGAAGGCTCCCCGGACATAGGTCCACTCCGTCCATTCGAACGGCGCGTGCTCCAGCCGAAGCACATACTCGAATTCTTTCACTACATCGGCGACGAACCGGCAGATCACCACGTTCTCGCTCTCGTGGTCCAGAATTTCCGCCTCCTTGACCATTCCAAGAAAATCGGGATAGCGCTCGTAATCCACCACCACGGAAAATATTTCTTCGGGTGTCGCCTTCATGACATGCGAATATTCGGCTCCCGCCATCCTGTCCTCCCGCCGGCGCCGGCCCGTTTACCGCCGGCCTTTCGGTTTTTTCTTCTTGGCCACCGGTTTGATAAATCGTTTGACCAGTTCGCTGATATTGCCGGCCAACGCATTACGATTTTCCGGCGTGACCTGGATGAGCACCACGTCGTCTCGGTTCAGCACGCAGTTGACCAGCGGACTGGCGAAGTTCTGGAGAGTGCCGAGAACCGGTATGGATGAGTCCAGGCAGCGCACGATCACGTCCCTGAAATGCTTCGAGAAACATTCCATCTTGCCGATTTCATCCACCACGATCAGGGGTGCCTGCTGCTTCAGCGCTTCTTCGAGAATCGGCACGCCGACCTTCTCGAACATCTTCACGTCCACTCCGTACTTGCCTACCTTGTAGGTGCTCTTCTTGTTCACATGCGCCATCACCATTTCCTCGCCGGTCAGGGTGGTCAGCATGTACCCCTTGGTGGTCTTGCCGGCGTGGATCTCTTCGGTGAAGAATCCCGCCGCGATTACCGGCAGTTCTTCCAGTACCATCTTGATGATGGTTGTCTTGCCCACTCCCGGCTCACCAGTCAATAATATATTCTTCAGTATAGCGCTCATATGAACCTCACTCGCGGCGTATCCCTCGGACGAAGCTTTTCAATTATAAAACAACCGTTTGGGAAGTCAACCAATGGCGCCCGACCCTTTTGGTTTCGACATAAGGATTCCGGCTCGGACTCTGTCTGCCGGTGGTAGTGCCGGGATCAGTTTGAAAGACACTCTGTCGCCCTGTGAACACAGATGCATTGCGTATGGCTCACAGTCTGCTACAGGAACCAGGCGGAACTCTTTCCAATGGGGGTCGAACTCTTTCCAATGGGGTCGTACCCGGAATCTTGTAATGATCGTCGTGGTGCGTTGGCTTTCAATCTTCCACGGCAACCAGGCGAGGCGCTCTT
>JAFGDC010000105.1 GCA_016932295.1 candidate division CSSED10-310 bacterium | reverse complement strand
TGAACCGGAGGATCGTGCGTTACAGCCCCATGGGACACTTTGTCGGCAATTACGGCACACAGGGCGCCGGCGCGCTGGCGCATCCCAACGGCGTGTGCGTCGATGGCCTGGGCAGAGTGTACGTGGCTGACGGCATACTGCGCAGCATCGCCCAATACGAGCCCACCGGACAGCTCATCAGGTTCATCAACGGCGCCGGACCCGATCGACTGCTCAATCCCATGGCGGTGGCGGTGAACGAGGACGGTGTGCTCTATGCGGTGGACCACCAGGAGTGCGGCAAGGTGGTCATGTTCAGGGCGAACGGCTCGGTGGTGGGCAGGTTCGGTGATAAACGTGGCACACCCGGCGCACTGTCGCGACCGTACGGCATCGACTTCGACCGGGCGGGGCGGGTCTACATTGCCGATACCATGCACAGACGGATCGCGGTTTTCACCGCCGGCGGCGAGTATGTGAAGGAGCTGCCGGTACCTTACGTGAAGGCCGAACCCCATGTGTTCAGACCGTACGACGTGGCGGTTGACGATCCCGCCGTGGTGTTCGCCTCCGATTGCCCGGGCAACCGCATCTGGGTCCTTTCTGACAACGGAGATATCCTCTCATATTTCGGCGAACAGGGCGCCTATGAAGGTCAGTTCTATGGACCGGCGGGTATCTGCCTCCATCCGGACGGCTCCCTGCTGGTAACCGATATCTACAACCACCGCATCCAGATTTTCCCGTCCCTGCCGGCGGATCGGCTCCGGGTTCTCACGTTCTGGTCATGGCTGGCCGGCTACCGGGTACACCTGGCGGTCACGGCGGGAGCCGTGGCGCTGCTGGTGATCCTCTGGTTGGTACTGAGACGGAATCAGTACAGGGCACTGTATATTCTGGACCACCGGTTATTGGAACGGCCGGGCACCACGTGGGGACAGGCGCTTGCACTGGCGGTGGCGGCGATCGGCGCGGCCGGCGCGCAGATGTTGGCGGCGGGTCGGGGACCGCCATGGCGGATCTTCGCGCTGTACGCGGTGAGTGTGCCCGCGTTCATCAAGGGGACCCGCGGCCGGTTGTCACCACGGTATCTGGAACGCGCGGACGACGCCGCGGCGACGATCCGGCGCCTGTGGCCGCGGATAGTTACCGGCAGTGCGGCGTTGGCCGCTGCCGGCGGTTCCGTCTGGCTGCACAGAGATTTTTACTTGAGGAACGAGTATAGCCACTGGGCGTACATCTTGTGGCTGACGGCCGTGGCGGGATGGTGGTTCACCTGGGACAGACGCCCGTCAGCGTCGAGGCGAACGGATCACTGGAAGACCTGGGTCATTCCGGTCCTCGTTCTGGCGGCTGCGTTGGGAATGCGGCTGTATCGCATCCATGAATTGCCGGTGGGACTGGACAATGACGAAGGCATCCATGGATTTACGGTGCTTCAGCTCATGCGGGAGCACGAGATCAAGCCATTTGTGCCCGATGCGTATGGAGTGGAGACTCTGCACTTCTACATCATGGCGATGCTCTTCAAGGTGCTTGGCTCCGGCGTGGTGAGCATGCGGCTGGCTTCGGTGCTCACGGCCATGGCCGGCATCATGGCAATATTTGTCTTCCTGAGGCGGCAATTCGATGCCAGGACCGGATTGATGGGTGCCGGCTTCATGGCCTTATCCTTCTGGCACCTGGTATATTCACGAGTGGCGTTGCGGGTGATCGCCGCGCTGCCCTGGGCTATCCTGACCCTTCATTTCCTCTTGCGCCGCCGTGGCCGCACCCGCGACATGCTCCTGGCAGGCATCTGCATGGGCCTTGGATTGTTCAGTTATTCGCCGATTCGCACCCTGCCGCTCATTGTGGCACCCCTCTTCCTCCTGCCGCTCCTGAAAAAACGGTTCACCGGTTTACTGGATGGCGCTCTCTTCTACTCCACCGCCGCCCTTGCGGGATTACCCATGCTGATGTACGCCGTGTACCGCACCATGATCTGGACCGGTCGCACCCAGGCGCTCATAGTACGCGGCGTCTTTCCCCACACCATCCGGGAAGCGGCGCTCAGGACCTGGGACTCACTGCTCCAGTTCTATCGACTCCTGCCTCGAAATTATACGGGGATAAGCTTCTCTGATGCCGTCAACGGCTCCATGCAGACCACTACCATCCTCATGGGTGTGGTGATCCCCGCCTTCTTCACCCTGGGACTGGCGTACTACCTGTGCAGAATGCATCGCTCATTCCATTTCATTCACCTGTTTTGGTTCGCGGCCGCCATGGCTCCCTCCGTGCTATTCGGCCCCAACGCCTCGCGCCAGATCATGGCAATGCCGGTGGTGTTCATACTCGCCGGCACCGCCGCGGGGGTCATGTGGAACACCCTGCTGGGCGCCCACCCGGGAGCCGCCCGCAAAACCATCGTCAGCGCAATGGCGGTGCTCCTCCTCGGCGTGGTTGGATATGAAGGGTATGCGACCTACTTCCGGCACTACTCCGCACAGCCCGCGCTGCGCGCCTATTATTGCGAGGTGGCCACGGCCATGGGCGACGAGACCAGAAGGCTGGCACCTGAAGGACACGTGGTGGTGGTACAGAACACCTGCTTCGACACCACCAGGTTCCTGTTGGAAGAGTTGGGTGACAGGGCTGAACAGATCCTGATCCATCCCCTCAGCCGGGACCGGGTGGTGGAGGAGGTAATGAATCGGATGAGACGGTCCGAACTGCGTGAGATGCCGTTGTTTTTCATACTCGAAACCAACAATCTGGTGACCCAGATGAAACGCGCCGTCATCCAGGAGTGTCCTGCGGCGGAGTTCGAAGGGCGTCCCAGTCCATCGCAACCAGGCATCATCATGTATGAAGTGGGCCGGATACCACCACGAACGCAAAGAGAGGTCCCATGAACGCGCTCTCGTATCTCGCGCCGTTTTTATTGTGTGCCGGAGGATTCCTCATTCTGTTGGCCGTTATTCAGAGAAGAATCACGTTCGATTGGTTGCAGCATGTTGCGGTGGCGGCCGGGCTGGCCGTCGCGGCGGGAGTGATCGGTTTGTATCCGGTCCTGCGGAAGCCGCTGGCCAGATCACCGCTGCCCATGCTGGTCAAGACCAATACCTTGCTCCTCTATGTGGCTGTGATCGGGATCGTACTGGCGTTGCTCACCCTTCTGTTCAGCCGGGAACGCCGCTGGGCGCGGACACTTCTGCTGCTGTCCCTGCCCATCGCCGCCACCGGCGGCTCAACCATGCTGCGCGGTTCGGGAACACTGGGCTTCTATCTGCTGGGCGCGGCCGTCCTCACCGCCGCCGCCGGCACGCTTTTCCTGCGCGGCACTGACCGGCCGCTCCAACCCATCATCACCTGGACCCGTAACCGGGAACTGCTGGTAATAAGCCTGCTGCTGGCATTCACGCTCTTCGTCAAACTCTACAAATTCGAGGGCTGCCTCGCCGGGATCGCCATCGACGAGGCGGTGAAAGGACGGGTGGCGCTGGACATCCTCGAGGGCAGAGCCAACTACCAACCATTCTTCTTCTATCGGGAGTCACCCTATTTCTACATGGTGGCTGCCTCCATGTGGTTTTTTGGCCCCACCGTCACCGCCATGCGCCTGACTTCCACCGCCATCGCCTTCGTGGCGCTCTGGTTCATGTACGCACTGCTGCGCCGCATGTTCGGCGTGGAAACCGCCTTGGCCGGCACGGTATTCCTGAATGTTTCCCTGTGGCACAACAATGTCAGCCGTATCACGCAGCGCCTCGTCCTGGTGCCGCTCATGCAGTCCGTCATCCTCTACCTGATCTATCGCATTTTCACCAGAGGCGGCTGGTGGCGCTATGCCCTGCTCGGTGTGGCCGCCGCCTTTTCCTTCTATACCTATCCACCCATCCGGGTGCTGCCCGGCGTGCTGATTCTCGCCGCCCTCTACGTCCTTATACAGAACCCTCGATGGAGCCTGCGGCAACTCCCCTGGGTGGCGCTGGCGGCGGTCTTTTTCCTGGGTACCATCATGGTCCCGCTGGGCAAAGACGGCATGAATTGGCCGGACTATTTCCTCACCAGCAGCAAACTGGGTTACCACGTGGATCCCTGGGCCAAGTCCATGGCCGACGTGGAGAAGAATGTCTCGGCCCTGTTCTATACCTGGCATACGAGGACAGCCGCGTACGGGACCGTGCGGCCGGTGAACGTCAATATTCCCCTGCTGGATCCGATGGTGGCCATGCTGTGCGTGGTAGGGTTGGGGATCGCCATGGCCCGTGTCCACAAGTTTCCCTGCTACCTTCTGCTGGTGACCTTCATGGCAGGACTCGTACCGGGGGTACTGTCATGGCCGTTCCAGCGGCGCCTGATCATTGCCACCCTGGTCACCTATGGCTTTGCCGGGCTTGCGTTCGTCTTCCTCTGGGAGCAGGTGCGGCATGCGTTCGACCGTTTCAGGTTCGGACGGCGCCTGCTGCTGGTCCTGATCCCGCTCAGTCTCTGCTTCCCTATCTTTACCGGATGGAGCATCCTCGAGGACAAGTTCTTTTCCTATAACCTGTTCAAAAACCGCACCGCCGCGCTGGAGTATGCAGCCACCCTGAAGGATACCCATGAGGTGGTGATGTTCACCAGCTACTTCGATCCCAATACCTACCTGGTGGCATGCCATGACCGCATGTACGGCGAGGATTTCAAGCCGCTGGAACATATCCGCCACGCCAACCAGGCAAAATACATCCCGTTCCCCGAGGAATTGATCGACCGCAACCTGTGCTACATCCTGGATGCGCCGAAACAACAATCGGCCATAGAGGATGCAATCACCGGCCGGTATCCCTGCGCGGTGAGGGATGAACATGTGAATGCCCAGGGACAGGTGATCTGCGTATCGTTCCAGATCCCCAAGGAAGAAGCCAACCGGGTGCTGAACGAGAGGAGGGGTCGTGACTGAAGGTGAGCCGAAGCGGAATAGGGCATGGTGCTGGGTATACCTCGCCGGCGGGCTGCTGCTGGTGGCGGCGGCGGTGTGGGGAGGACGGCATGTGCCGGAGGAAGATCCGCAGGGGAAGTTGCCGCGGGCGGCGGAAGGCCAGCAGAAAAAACGTCTCAAGCCGCCTCCGGATATGAAGTTTTCCGGAAAGTCAGGGGTATTCGAAACCTGGACCAGGTTCGATGATCAGGATGCGTTTTTCGTTGATTTCAGAAGTGCCGCCGATGTACGACGGGGTGCCTATTTCTGGGATGACGGCTTTTCATCGTACCTGATGCCGACGGGGGTGACGATATACGGCGGCGTTCCGTTCCTCCTGCCCAAAGATGGTTCAATACTCGTGCTGCCCACCACCCAGGACCCACGGCTACAGCGCAAGCCCAAGGTGTTTCAGATCAGGCTTGGGAATCCGGCGGTCGGCGCCGCCAGTGCCCATATCCTGGGCATGGTGGCCGGATGGGGTGGGGAAATCGCCGACCAGCATGGGGCGAGCGCCGAGATTTCCTTCACGTACCAAGGTGCCGCGTCCCAGAAGCACAAGTTGTACTGCTGCGATATTTGGGACCATGCCCATCAACGGCGCGATGTGGAAAAAAACAACCGTAAGGTGACCGTGGTCAACGGGATTCACATCGATATCCTGGAATTACCCCTGCAGCCGGACAAGGTGCTGGCGAGCATCGTGATACGGGACACCAACCCGCTCGATTCACCGCTGTTCCTGGGCATCACCCTGACGCGCCCCCATACCGGTCCCGATTCGGCGGAAGATGGTGAGGCCGGTGGGGCGGACCAACCCACCCCGCCGATAGAGGATTCACCGGAAACGGAAACTACCGAATAACGAGTTGGTGGAGAGCGGTACATGCGCCGCAGGGGGCGGCCTGGATTCCTTTCGTTTCGACATAAGGATTCCGGGTCGGATTCTGTCTGCCGGTGGTAGGGTTCTCCAATGGGGTCGTACCCGGAATCTTGTAATGATCGTCGTGGTGCGTTGGCTTTCAATCTTCCACGGCAACCAGGCGAGGCGCTCTT
>JAFGDC010000104.1 GCA_016932295.1 candidate division CSSED10-310 bacterium | reverse complement strand
CACCACGTGCTTGCCGGCAGCCCGAACCCGCTTGATCGCCGCATGCAATTCCTGGGCACCCGGCGAGACGGCGCTGAAAATGCCGGGACCGAGCTGTTTCACATTGACCAGGACGCCTTCGATGTGGGCGGATTCTTCTATGGTCCGAAACTGCTCCAGCAATCTGAACAGCGACTTGTTGTTCCGCCCCTGGTCGCGCACAACCCCTTCCACCGTCACCTCGGCCACCTGCCGGCGGTTCTGCAGCATGGTTCGATTCCGGTCAACACCGACCGCGATCGCGCAGAACCTGTCCATGACATCGCCGTCGCCATCACGCACTCCGCCCATGGTAAAACCGGCGTTGGGCAGGTTGAGTCCCAATCCGATACCGTATCGTTCATCGTCGTCAGCGAACAGCTTCAGGTTGATACCAGGCATGAGTTCGGCATCGACGATGCCTTGATAGCGCCAGCGATCATCGGAATCACGATCCTTTTCATCCATATAAGTCACATCAAAACCTACCGATATTCTATCCGAAAAAGGCCGGATTCCGACGGCGGCGGTATAGGTTCGCGGAATCGTGTAATCCCACACCTCCGCTTCCAGGAGGTTACGGGCAACCAGGCCGAACGAGAAGTGGGAACAGGGTCGATACATGATGCCGTAATCCAGGTCCCATTCCCTCGAAGCATCATTCTTCGGCACGTAGGCGCGGAGGTTCGTCCCGAATCCGAGCCTGCCGCCGAGCACCGCATGCGACGAACTGATTGTCAGGCTTTGCAATTCTCGGTCCTGATCAGTCAATCCTGCCTGGTAATCATACCCGATCCCGAGATGCTTGAAGGAATACAACAGGCCCGCATAGCTGACTTCATCGTCCTTGTCCATGTTCACCTGCACCAGGTAATTCACCGACCGAAGCATGGACATCCCGGCGGGATTGACAATCATCGCGGCGGCGTCATCGTTCAGGGCCGCTGAACCATGGAACCAGAACGAATGGTCGTACTCGAACGCAGAAGCGTTAGAGACGAATACGAACAGCAAGACACACAAAACCAGCTTTTTCTCAGACATGGTCGGACTCCTTTTTTCGGACACCCGCATCATTCCAGACGGAAGGACGGTCCACCGCCCATACGACCTGTTGGAAGCATGCGGTTCACTAAACTCCAAGTTGTTCGTCGATGGTGATGAGTGCATCGATAACATTCTGAACATGGTCTTCAAGAGGGATACCCAGTTCCCGTGCGCCTTCCACGATCTCATCACGATTGACCGCCCGGGCGAATGCCTTGTCTTTCATTTTTTTCTTGACTGACTTGACGGTCACATCGGCCACCCGCTTCGATGGGCGCACGAGCGCCACGGCGATGATGAAGCCAGTCAGTTCATCCACCGCGAACAAGGTCTTCTCCATCATCGTCTCACGAGAAATGCCCACACCCGTTACATGTGATTTGATCGCCCTGATCAGCGGTGCCGGAAGATTCCGTTCAGCAAGTATTTCAGCTCCTTTCAACGGATGGTCCGGCATCGATGGATATCGTTCATAATCGAAATCGTGCAGCAGTCCCACCACTCGCCAGTCTTCTTCCTCTCCGGCAAACTTCTTCGCGTACCATGCCATGGCCGCCTCCACGGCCAATCCGTGGTTTCGAAGATGCTCACCCTTGGTATACTCGCATAGTAATTCCCATGCCTCCGCTCGTGTCATCATATCCTCCCGGCACGCGGACCGGCGCCGCCATGGCCCGCTCGGCCTGAATCCGTTGCACGATTGATATTTAGAAGATACCTGATTGAATGTCGAGTGAAAACCGCAAGCGCGTAGCGCGACCGATCCCGTACCGGTCCTGCGCCGGCATGCCTGGTTTCCGCCCTCGAAGGTTCCCGTACTATCCGGGCGGTTGATCGACAAACGAAGAATATGACCTTATCTTGAATAGTGAAGGAATCATACAAGGTTGAACGATCATGGCTGAAATCTGCTTCAAGAAGACACGGGCCTGGGAGAGTGAGCGGGTCGCCCCGGTTCTGGCACTGTTGCTGCCTTTCGTTGCGTATCTGACCATCTCCCTCGGCCTCGACCGCTTCCCCGTGCAGATCATCACCTCGCTCACAGTGGTTCTCACAGGGATCTTCTGCATCGCACTCCATACTGGCTCCCCGTACCACCTCCACAGCCGCCGCCTCTTCGCCGCGGCCATGGTGATCCAATCGCTATTCTTGCTGCGTCGCATGGCCCCGGACGCAGGGCCGCTCTCGAACCCCCACACTTCGCCGCTGTTCGCCGCGTCTGTCATACTCATTCTGGGTGGCTTGGCCATTCCGCGGGCGACGGGCGTACAAATCCGTTTCCCGCGGGCGCGACAACTGCTTTTCAGCGGATTGGTAACCGCAATACTCTTCGCGGCCATGAGCTGGCTTCGAACCGACCGGTTAGCCGCTGATTCCACCACCATTGTCCTCATCGCCGGCGCCTGGTGTGCAGTCACCATTCTCCTCTCTCAGCGGTGGGACATGACCACCGGCTACTCGCCCTGTTGGATTCTGCTTGTTCTGGCATCCCTGCTGGCCGCCGCGGCCTCGAGCCTTATCGGGTATGCACCGGCATCCTTTATGCTGGCGAGCATCCTCTTGTTCTCCCTCGCCGTGCTCGTTCAGTTTATCCATCTCATGTGTACGCCAACCGGCGCCATGGTTTACTCGGCCGAACTCGACGAAGATGCCTGGTGCGGCATACGCAACGAGCTGGCCGAGCTGCTGCCCGAGCAGGAGGATCTTCCGCGATCGGCGGCCAACGATGCACAACTGAAGTCGCCCGTCACGAAGTCCCGGACATGTATCAGTCAACTCGCCAGGACCGGTGCGGCGGCATCGACGAAGCGCCGGCTGCCCAGCAGTTATGTGTACGAACGAATTGAATCGAGAAGAAACGCCGCCGACATCACCAATGAAATCGTCGCCAGGATGATCAGGGCACCTGTTCATGCACTCACGGCTCTCCGGTTTGAACTGCTTGAATCGTTAGTCCAGCCATTGGGAGTCAGGGCTCTGGGCACGATGCGGTATCGACCCGGACACGTGATGGCCGAAGTGCGGGGAATCGATTGCCGACCGGTATGCCGTCTGGCGATTTCACATGGATTTCCAGGCAGTACCGTCGATCAATCATGGCGATTGTTAACGGAGGAGGAAATCACCTGTTATTTTCCCGACTGGCCGGATGCATTGCCGACTCGATATCTGTGGCTCTTTCCATTGCCACCTTTTGGAGACACACGAGAATCTCTACTGATCCACTCCGCCCACCACTTGAGTGACCATGAACTGAATTTTATCAATACGATCACTGTCTCATGGCAGGGGATCGGCATGTATGATCGGAAGATCGCCATGACGGAACGGATGCGGGCAATGCTGAGCGCATATTCAAGTCCCCTTTTGGAGAGGGAAAAGGGAGGCCGGAGGAATGGCCAGGATTGGTTGCTGGGGAGCGCGAGGCTTGGCTTTCCCGGGTGCCGGCTGGCGTACTGTCGAATGCGGGGCGGCGATACCCTGGAATATATCAGAATAATGCCGGACGGCGGAGCAGCGAGATCGTCCGGCGGGATCCTCAGTCTCGCCGTTGAACGTCTGAGCTTCTTTAATGAAATACGATCCCTCAATCGGGGCATCGAGGTGCGTGACCTCTCTGAAGGACCTGAATGGCTCAAGGAAATCGGCATTCGTGAAGGAATGAAGCAGGCGCTTATCATCAGGATGGACGACGGTATCGAAACCACCGGAGTGGTGCTTGTGGGATCAGGCGACATCGAGGATTTTTCCTCCAGTGACGTGGTTGTGGCGAGACTGTTTCAACGTCTTGCCACTGGCTTGCGCAAGTATGAAAAAGCGCGAATGGACCTGCGCCGTAACAGGCAGGATTGCATATGGCTCCAAAACAAGCTGCGGTTCTACAACGAGATGCTGGAATCCCTGCGACTGCACCGGAAGGCGATGGCGGAGAAGCTGGATCTTCTTCGTCGCTGGGGACATACGTCCTGACACCACTTGCTGAATCCACGCCTTGAATCCACGTCTTGAAACTTGCTTCTGAAACCCTGTTCAGAAACCAAGTCCATGTACCGCGAGGAGAATGGCATCGTGCCGACGAATCCTTCACCTGCTCAGTATGCGGGGAACACAAGGACAAGAAAGCCGGCGCAGTCCTTGCGCCGGCCGACAGCGACTCTTCAATTTTCGTCGGAATTACGCGGGAGCGTTCTCTTCTCCAGCAGTCGTCTCATCCATGGGTGCTTCTTCCTTGGCCGGTTCGGTCAATTCCAGGAAGCGCGCATTCTTCAGCAGACCGGAGAAATGAGGATTCTCCCTGGCGCCGGCTGTACTCGTGGGATCGAGTTCCACCGCTTTGGCGATCATATCGAGCGCCTGGGTCGATTTCCCCTTGGCTACCAGGACCGCGGCAAATCGCATGTAGACACCGGCATCGACGATTTCCGGCGCGTTTTTGATAATATCCTCGTAAAGCCGGAGGGGCTTGTTGAACTTTTCCTGGTAGAAGAAGACATCCGCGATCCCCCGTTGCACGGGCCATGATTTGGGGTTCAGCGCCTCGGCTTCCTCAAATATCTCCAACGCCTTATCCAGCTTGCCGGTGGCGATATGGTAGTCGCCGACGGCGATGAGCACGGGTTCCATCTCGCTGTAATTCTCGTACGCTTCTTCTATCCAGGTGGCTGCCACATCCGCCTGGCCTTTTTCTAAGTAATACAGGCTGATGCGAAGATAGTAATCCGCGAGGGAGTCGGCATCCATCTCTTCGGAGAAGTCCAGCACTCGTTCCGCCATGATCACCGCCAATGCCTCGTCACCGGTTTCCTCGGCCTTCTTCTCCGCTTCGGCGGCCTTGACCGCAGCGGTCTCTTTGCCCCAGAATTGGGCCAGAAGATTGAACATGGTGTCTTCCTTCTCGGCGTTCGTCAGGTTAAGGCGCCATTCCCCCTCGGCCCATTCAGTCACGGGCAGCTTCAGCTCCGAGTCCTCACGCACCGCACCGGCCAGGTACAGCTTGGTGTTGTCCAGGTCACCCTTTTCGAACATTTCTTTGCCCGCTTCCCAATACGCTTTGCCGATCTTTGCGGCGGTTTCGGCCGTGGCGAATTGCTTGGCCTGCCGGAATGACTTGAGCGCGGAAGTGTGGTTCCCCAGGAACAAGTACGTTTTTCCGATGGCCACATGCATATCGGGATTCTGATAATCGGCGGTGATCACGCCCTCGAGCAGCTTTCTGGCCTCGTCGTACCTGCCCTGCTGGATGAGCTGCTCAGCCCGTTCCATCGTTCCCGTGCAACCGCTCATGACCACCATGGCCATACCGATCGCGAAGCATACCGATACATTTTTCCATGTACTGCGTATCATATTTTCCCCCATTCGAAACCCGGGTTGACGTTATTCATACATCACCGATCAAGATCATCGACCTCACATTCTCGACTGCTCTGACAAGATCGTTATTTCCATACCACAAACGTTTACGGTAGTTCAAGACCCGTCGGACCAGCCGAAAGGTCGGGGTCACGCCATGGCCCGTGTCCAGGGGATGCGCATTCTGTCATTCGACCGCCCCGGTGATCCCGTCGAAAAGGATGCAACAAAACCCGGGTCCCACTGTTTAAAACCACGTGCCTTTCACCAGTAAACCAATCCAAGGCAGGAGACGACCATGGCCCGAACGGTCGTTGCGGTGGTGGTGCTGCTGATTCTCGCCGTGTTCCTGGTGCGGCATTACCACAATCATGACATCAAGACAGTGATCCGCCAGATCGAGGATCTGCTGGAAGCGGAAAACCTTTCAGGCTGCATGGCTTACATCGCGGTGGATTACTCCGACTCGCACGATCATGACCGCGCGGACCTCGAATTCATCGGCGCCGATTTTTTCCGCACCGTGGAAGGACTCAACCTGACCATCGTCAACCTGGATATAGAACGGCGCGACAATTACGCAACAGTCACAATGCAGTTCAAGCTTGTGGGAACGTTCAAGGGGTACCGCGGCTATTTGCTGGGCGGCATCGCCGACGTCTCGAGGGCTGAACTGCGCATGGTCAACCGCGATGGTCGATGGCACATCCTGGAAATCGAAAACCAGGAACTGGGCTCCCAACCCGGCAGGCGGTCCTAAGAACCGCGACACGCCGGCCTAACCCGCCATATTGTTGCTGTAATCAATGGATTCCTGCCAGGTATCAGAAGACCGCCCGGAGTTGCTGCATCCCTGCCTGGTCCCCGACTTCTTCCATCACCGCCAGGGCGCCGTCGATCAACGCCCGTATGTCGGTTCTCTCGATAAACTCGCCGCGGAGCCGGTCCTCGACATCGCGCATCAGCGCCAGTACTGTATCCACCGCCAGTTTGTATGTCTTGGCGGCGGCGGTGAGCCGGCCTTGTTGGTGAAGGGCTCTGCCGAGCAGCCACAAGAGTGTCCACTGGTAGGGTTTCAAGTCGTTTTTCCTGATGATCCGGACCGCGGGCGCGAGGATTTTCCCCACCTGCTCCGCTGCCTGTTGCCGAAGCAGTATCCTGGCGATATTGAAGCGAGCCAGGATGACCGTTTCCTGATCCCCCAGGCGCTCCCCCTCGCGCAGTGCCGCCCGGCACTGCGCGATACCCTCCCCGGGTGTGCCCAGATCCGCCGCCAGCAAGCCACGATACGCATTGATCAGCGCTTCCAGACGTTTCATGTTGAGTTCCTCAGCCAGCGTGAAAGCCTGGTTGTAGAATTCACCGGTCTGATCATAGAGGTGTCCCAGATGATGGTTCCGACCAATCCAGAAGAGATTGTAGGCAGCTAGCGGGCGGTCACCGATATCCTTGCTGATGCGCAGGGACTCTTGGTACAGCTCCAGTACGGTTTTGAGTTGTCCTTCGTGTTGGCGGGTGATACCAAGGTTGATGAGGCTGTATGCGCAGCCCTGTCGGTCCCCGATCTCCCTGCTGATATGCAAGGCTTTTTCCTGGTATGCCGCGGACTTGCTGTATTCACCCTTCTCGTAGGAGATGACACCGAGATTGCTGAGAATTGCCGCGGCGGAAACCCGATCGCCAATGCTTTCCGCAAGTTTCAGGGCATCGCCGTACCAGCAGGTCGCGGCTTGCACATCGCCGCGATAATGGTAGATGCCCCCGATGTTGTTGATGGCTTTCAGCTCCCGTGCCCGGTCACGCGCCTTCCGGTAACTCTCGAGTGACT
Organism: candidate division CSSED10-310 bacterium; assembly: GCA_016932295.1. Next base: position 2,133 of record JAFGDC010000104.1, on the reverse strand, counting down.
CCATGTAGCAGCTTAGTGATTTATCGTATTCACCTATGCTGTAATAGATCACACCCAGATTAATCAACGCCGCGCTGAGCCGCTCCCGATCGTTCCACTGCCGGGCCTGGTCACGGACTTTCTCGAATGTGGAGAGCGCTTCGGCATATTCCCCCTTCTGCTGGTAGATGCTGCCGATGCTGATAAGCACTGTCAGCTCCTTCTCCACCAGTGCGCAGGATCTGGTGAGCGCCAACGCTTGCTGAAACCAGTCCGCCGCGCTGTCGAACCGGCCCAGGTGAAAATCAACGAAACCACGGTTGAGCAACGCTTCCGTCAGATGGGTTGGATCCTCCATCTCCCTGGTGGTCGCCAGCAGCATCTCGGTGACCTCGCGCGCTTCCTCAAACTTTCCGACATGGGTCAGAACCCTGGCGCGAAGGTCCAGGAACGCCTGCCGGTGAAGGATCATCTTCTTCCCATCGGTGCCATAGTCCGTGCGATCGATGAGATCCAGGGCCAGCCTGGCGTAATTGACGGCATCCTCGTTGCGGAACTCCTCCCGCGCCTTGATGCTCGCCTGCAGCATGTATTCGATCGCCTTGAGATTGACCCCCGCGTGATAGAAATGGTAGGCCAGCGCATCGCTGTTGGTTTCCTGGGTATCAACCTGCAACTCCTCCATGGCGTACCCGATCTTGCGATGCACATGTCGCCGGCGACGCAGACTGGTATTGGCGTAGAGAATCCGCCGGATCATCTCGTGCTGAAAACGGAAATTGTCCTGCTCTCCAGGCTGCTCCTCGATTAACCGTTGTTTGAGAAGTTCATCCAGGACATCCAACAGGAAATCTTCGTCGCTTTCGGTGATTCGCATCAGCACATCGAAATTGAAAACCAGGCCCATGACCGCCGCCTGTGACAACACTCGCTTCGCTTCCTCACCGATGCGATCGAGACGCCGCGAGATGAGATCCACGATGCTGCCGGGAATTTTGAGAAGCTGGGAACTACCTGTATCCTGCCGCGTCTCGAAAATCATCTCCTCGAGATCCAGGTCGGCGATCTTCAAACCCTCCGCGCCGATCCGCACCACGCCCTCGTCGATAAGCGCTTTCAGGATTTCAGTGGTAAAGAACGGGTTGCCTTCGGATTCCTGGTAGATCTGATCGATGAACCTGTCATCCCAGTCCTTGTACCCGGTCATGGAAGTGATCATGACGACGAACTGCTCACGGTTCAGGCGATTCAACTTCAGACGCTCGAAGCGCTCGCTTCGGCTGAAACGCCGCATGAGGTCCAACAGCGGATGGTTGGCCTTCAGCTCCTCCTCACGGTAGGCGCCGATCAGCATGATCGGTAACGGCTGTGTTCCCGTGAAGCGGCCGCCACCCATGTTCCTGAACAAATAGTCCAACATCTCGAGGCTCAATTCATCCGACCATTGCAGGTCATCGATGACGAACACGAAGAGATTGTCGCCCGACAGCTTCCTGAACACCCCCAGAATTGCATCGAAGGCGCGGAGCTTGTCCTGGTAGGGTTCCAACTTGACCAGCGGAGGCAGCGCAGCCAAGCCCTCGATTTCTCCAAACATGGGATAGATCGCCTCGATCACCCTGGCGTGCTGACCCATCAGGCGTTCCAGGGTTTCCATCCCACCCTTGCGGCAGAGCTGAAGCACATACTCGAACAAACCGTAGAACGCCTGGTAGGGAAAGCGTTCTATCTCCGGACAGGCGCTCCGGATCATCTTGACGCGCTGGATCCCGAGGTACTCACCGAATTCGTCCAGCATCCTCGACTTGCCGATGCCGGACTCACCGCCCAGGAGCACCATGGCGCCCTCACCCTGGCGGCAATACTCCAACCGCCGGCGCAGGCAACCCATTTCGTCGTCACGACCCACAAACAATGGTTCCAACAATTGCGGGGCGGACGATGCCACCGGTTCCGCCAGGCTGACCTGAATGGTGCGATCCAGATCAATCCTGTCATCGCTGCCACGCGCCAGCATTTCCTCCAGGCGGCTTATCACCTCTTGCGCCGATCTGAAACGGTTCTGCGGCTCTTTCTGCAGCAGCGTTCCGACCACCGCATCCAACTCCGGGGGCACCTCGGGATTGAGGAACCGCAGCGGCGGAGGCGCATCCT
>JAFGDC010000103.1 GCA_016932295.1 candidate division CSSED10-310 bacterium | reverse complement strand
TCCGTCTCGCCGTCGAAATCTTCCCATCCGCCTTCGGGAACTTCCCCGCCTTCGGTATCGTCGAATTCCGTCCACTGATCATCGACATCGGTGGTGTCGGCCCCCTGGCAGGTGGTGACCGGAATCACGGCGGGCAAGGTGATCAGGCAGGCCATGAGCAGGCCGAGGATGAACCGGTTGCGGTTGTTCAGAGGCACGATGCATATCGGGGGATGTGCAAAGAGAGTGTCCATGTTCGCTCCTGTCGAGATGGTCGCTGTCAGTTCCTTCGACGAACGTTCCTATCATACTCGATCGCCGGAATCAGACAATACCCGGAGTCGCATGCCGTTGGTTTCGACACAAGGATTCCGGATCGGATTCTGTCTGCCGGTGGTAGTGCCGGGATGAGTTTGCAAGACATTGTGTCGCCCTGTGAAAACAGATGCATGACGTATGGCTCACAGTCTACTACAGAAATTCGGCGGGACTCTCGTTCCGATGGGGTCGGGACAATGGGGTCGTACCCGGAATCTTGTAATGTTCGTCGTGGTGCGTTGGTTTTCAATCTTCCACAGCAGCCACGGAGACAAAGGATGCTCTGCTGGCGTTACCCGAACATGACAAGGCGCGGTGAGCAGACGGGAGGTGGTGACTGCATGCGGGAGTGAACAGACAGTCTTGATGTGCCGGGGCTACGCATCGGATTGATCACATGCGCCCTGGGTGAGGCCTGATTCGTCAACGCACCGCCCCGTCGAGCCTGCGTCGTCGGGCAACCTCTCCTCACCACTTGACCACCGCAGGCCTCTATCGAAACCAAAGTCGCATGCGGGGAGGGAGGCGATCGAGGTCGTGGGGATGGGGTCGGCGGCTTGACGGCGCATCTCGTGATGGGCTACATTCCCCTCCTGTGATCTGGAGGAAGAGAATGGGAAAGATACTGGTCATAGCCAACCAGAAAGGCGGCGTCGGCAAGACGACGACGGCTATGAATCTGAGTGCCTGTCTGGCCGATATGGGCCGGCGGACGCTGTTGGTTGACATGGATCCGCAGGGCAATGCAGGGAGTGGGTTGGGAGCGCGGCCGGGAGACGAAGACCCGAGCGTGTACCATGCGCTGCTGGGGATGCTGCCGGTGCGGGAGGTGGTGAAGCCGGGTCCGGTGGAGAATCTCGATATCGCGCCGGCGGACATGGCGTTGATCGGCGCTGAGGTGGAACTGGTGGGCCACGAGGCGCGGGAGCGGCACCTGGAACGGGCGCTGTCGCCGGTGCGCGATACGTATGAACACATCATCATCGATTGCCCGCCGTCGCTCGGGCTGCTGACGCTGAACTCGCTGGTGAGTGCCGACGGCGTGCTGGTGCCCTTGCAGTGCGAATACTATGCACTGGAAGGGGTGCTGTACCTGATGCATACCATCGACCGGGTACGGGCCAGTTACAATGATCGGTTGGAGATAGTGGGATTGTTGCTGACCATGTTCGATACGCGGACCAACTTGTCGCACCAGGTGGCGGAGGAGGTGCGCCGCCATTTCGGTGACAAGGTGTTCAAGTCGGTGATCCCCCGTAATGTGCGGTTGGCGGAAGCGCCCAGTCACGGGCTGCCGATCATTCTGTACGATAAATATTCGCGTGGCGCCGATGCCTATGTGCGATTGACGGAGGAGTTGCTGCGGCATGAAAGCTAAACATGGGCTTGGCAAGGGATTGGATGCATTGTTCACGACGCCCAGAGTGATTGGTCCCCAGTATCGCGAGGTGGGGATTGACAAGGTGGCGGCCAACCAGCAGCAGCCGCGGCGCACCTTCGATGACGAGGGTATCGCCCAACTGGCCGCTTCCATCGGCCGCCAGGGCATCCTGCAACCGCTTATTGTGCGGGAGAAGGACGGCGGTTACGAGATCATCGTCGGTGAGCGCCGGTGGCGCGCCGCCCGGCAAGCCGGCCTGACCATGGTACCGGTGGTGATCCGCAACGTGGATGACGTGGATGCGCTGGAGTTCGGACTGGTGGAGAACGTGCATCGCCAGGACTTGAACCCGATGGAAGAGGCGACCGCCTACAAGATGCTGCTGGAGATGCGCGCGTGGACCCAGCAGGAATTGGCTGACAAGCTGGGCAAGGACCGCAGTTCGGTAAGCAATCTTCTGCGTTTGTTGGGATTACCCGTGGAGGTGAAAAACGCCGTGCGGGATGGGCGGCTCAGTGTGGGGCACGCCAAGGCGCTGCTGGCGGTGAAGAACCTGGAGCAGCAGATCAGGCTGAGCCGGTTGGTGATGGAACGGGGGATGTCAGTACGGCAGACCGAGGAACTGGTCAGGAGGTTCGGTGCCGAACGAAAAAAGACCGCTGCCGGCCGCCGGCTGGACCCGCTTTTGTTCGATTTGCAGGAGCGTTTGAAGCGCAGCTTTCAGACCAAGGTCGATATTGTTCCCGGCAAGAAAAAGGGCAAAATCGTGTTCGAGTATTACTCGACGGAGGATTTGAACCGCTTGTTGGAATTGCTCGACATACTTTGAAGTCTTCAGAGGAATGCCCTTGCGGATACCGCGGTCTCTCTTTAGAATCATAGTGAATTCGGAGCGCACATGACTGATACTTTGGCAGGGGATGCCGGATCCAAAATAAGCGAGACTTTGGCGGAAATCGAAACCCGCAGGCTGAGCGGAGTGTTGTCCATCCGCCAGCCGACGTGCCGGCGCTCCATTGCCTTCGACAGTGGTTTCATCACCCAGATTCTGTCCGATGCATCCAAGGATGACGTCATCAAGATCATCCTGCGCAGCAGCTCCGCCCGGGAGCAGATCAAGCAGCTCAGTTCACAGGCCGAGAGCCTCGAGGAGACCTTGCCGCGCATCCTGCTGCAGGAGGGGGTGATCGGTGAGGACGAGTTGCGCAAGGCGGAGATCAAGCGGGTGGTGGAGATCCTCGACAGCATTCTCAATGACACCCAGGTGAAGTTCGAATTCCAACCCGACAAGGTGCTCACGGAGCCGGTCATGCAGTTGCGGGTGCGGCCTCGGGACGTGCTGCACAAACTGCAGTCGCGCGAGAAGATCTGGATGGCAATCCGCAAGGCCCTGCCCGATTATGAGACCGTGTATGAACTGACCGAGCGCGGCCGCGACACCTCCCTGATTGGATTGTTCATCCCGTCGCAGCGTATCGTGTACCGGTTCGTTGACGGTGTCCGCAGTGTCAGGCAGATGCTTTTCGATTGTCCTATCAGTGATTTTGAGACCCTCAAGGTGCTCGCCTTCTTCCGTTCCAAGCAGCTCATGGAACCAGTCAAGGACACCAGGGACACCGCCAAAACGCTGCCGAGCAAAGCGCCGGTGTCGGCCGCCAATCCCTTGCAGGACATAGAATCAGCCGAAACCTTGTATCGTCGCGGCGATCTGGTCAAGGCGGTGGAAGCGCTCGAGTGCGTGGAGGAGAAGTTCCCGAACAACGACAAGGTGATGCGCCTGTTGCGGGAATGGCGGGACGAGTTGAGCAGCAGCATCCAGAGTCTCATCGTCACCGAAACCATCATGCCGAAGCTCCGGCAGAACTGGAAAGAGGCCAGGAACGCCCAGTTGTCCACCCAGGAGGCGTTCATCCTGTCCCGTATCGATGGCTCAACGCGGCTCAAGTACTTGCAGACCATGACAGGGATCAATCAAAACCGTTTCAAACGGGCCATCTACCGGTTATATGCGATGAATCTCATCGAACTGGAGGCTCCCAAAGCGCAGCGGATCTCTTTCATCCGGGAAACAGGCAGGGACGAGCCGGAGCGGGCGGAGGTCAAGTTCGAGTGGTCCTACGATGATCTGCGCAAATTGTACGACAAGTACACGAGCATGACGTACTACGAGATCCTTGACATCTCGCCCAATGCCACGCTGGAAAATCTGCGCGAGAATTTCGCGGTGCTTTCCAAGCGATATCACCCGGATATGTACCAGGGTGGTCAGGATATCGATCCGAGTTGCGTGAGTCTCATGGAACAGCTCTTCCAGATCGTTCATACGGCGTTCCGCACCCTGGCCAATCCGGAGTCGAGAAGGCAGTATGACCACATTCAGCAGCGTACCAGGGACATGTTGATGGATCAGGTGTTCGCGGCCACGCCGAGGGCTGACGTGGGAACGCAGCGCTATGCCGGCAGGTATGAAAATGATGTGCGCCGGCCGACGCCGACGAAAGAGGAGCCGTTCAGGAAGGACAAGGCTGAAGAAAAACCCTCTGTCAAATCGCGCCCCAAGGCCAAGGCCGGACCCCAATCCCAGAAGCCGGCGGGAGACGATGGGAAGGCGGGCGGTGGTGCGCCGTCGGTTGCCGGCCGCGAGCAGTCGCAAAGAACCGACAGTACCGATCCGCTGGGGACCCGCGCCAAAGCCGCCGACGATGATTCCGGTGACAACGGCACCAAGGAGGAACGCTCCGCTCGGCGGTTCGAGAAGGGGATGGAAGCCTATCGCAAGAAGCGTTACCAGGAAGCGGAGGAAGCCATCATCTCGGCGCTCAAGATGGATTCCCACAATAAGGAATATTATCATCAGTTGGCGCTGGTGCAGCTTGATTGGGCGAAGAATCTCAATGATGCGGAGCTGAACGTCAAGCGTGCCCTGACCCTGGATCGCGAGAACCCGGATTATTATCTAACCCTTGCCAGGGTGTATCGCAAAAAGAACGACCATGTAATGGCCGAACGTTATTACAAATCCAGCCTGGCCTGGGGAATCGACGACTCCTCGGTGGTGGAGAAGGAATTGAAGGGGATGCGGGAAGAGCAGGAAGTCGGCTTCCTGAAGAAGTTTTTCAAAAAAGGCAAGAAATAGAAAGACTATTGATCAGCGGGAATCGGTTGTCATGATGCCGGCCGGGCTTCGATCATGCCCGGCGCGATGAGCCTGGGCCAGGCCACCCACGGGATCATTGAATAACCGTTGTGCCGGCGGCAGGCGGCGGCTCCGGCCGGCCCCAATCAACCGCCGGACATTGACCTGTCACTCCGGGGTCGTACCCGGATTCCTGGATTTTTCGATGAGAAACATTGATACAGGAGTTCTTGCGACAGCTTACTGAATTCAGTCAAATCGATTCGCCGATTTTGGCAGGCACATTGGTCCGAGGACGGAACCAGTACCCTTGAAATGCATCCACCAGACCTGCATCACACACTCCCACTCATGGGTGATGGTTTTTGGGCCGGTTATGGTGGTTGTGGAACGTCGCCGGCCGGGGTAGAGTACGGCACTTTCAGGGGAGGTGCGCATGGCGCCGGAAAGATGTTGGAGTCGTTTGCGGGAAACGGCCCGACGGAGGGCGCTGGATGCCGGTCGGGACCTTTCATCGATCGAGCGGACGGCGCGGGTGTTCATCGAGGAGTATCGCAAGGATCGTTGTCTGAAGCAGGTGTCGCCGGTTCTGTCGGCGCTGCCGGATTACGGCTGGGCGTTGTTCTATGAAGAGCTGGCAGCCTCCAGGAAAGCCGGCTTGGTTTCACCGGTGGCGCATCGCACCGACTCCTGGTGGCTCGTCCAGTCGGCGGCCTGCTTCGTCAATGCCCGGGCATGCGGCCGCGGCGTGCGGCCGGGTACCCTGCTCACCGCCGCCCGCCTGCTGCCCGGTATCCGCGCGGCCAATATCCACCTGGCGCCATTCTTCGATTGCGTCTTCGACAACCTTTACGCAATCAACAGCGCCCGCATCATCACTCCGGATATCATCGATGCATATTACCTGAAGCATGGCTTCACGCCGGACCAGCAGTTGGCGCTCTTCATCGAAGCCGCGCATCTGCTGGACAAGACCGTCGGGTTCGATCTGGAACCCCACACCGGTCAGTTTTCGCGGGTGGTACTAGCCAATCCCGGTTGTTTCCGCTGGCTCCGTCTCGATGCCACTCGTGACCGGCTGTACGATGGCATGGCGCAGGATCGCATGCTGGCGGAGGATGTGCAGGAGGAGTTGGCGGCGCAGGTGGCGGACCGCTGCGGGAGTATTCTGGCGGCGCATGGATTGGACCGGTTCGAGCCGGAAGGCGCGGTGTTCGAAACCGTGCGCCGGGCGCATGCCGAGTGCACCGCGGATCTCATTGCGGCGGGTTACTGGACGCTGCCCAGTCACGCCTGGGGCGGCGCTGGACTGCCGGAATTCACCGGTTACAACCATATCGGCGATTTCCCCTTGTTTCATTACCTGAGCCTGGAGGGAGAGGACCATGACAAGCATGCCTTTGGGATGCTGACGCCATTCAAGTTTTACACGGGTCTGCCCATCAACCGCGTGCCGTCCCCTGATGCGCCGCCGCGGCGTCATCCGGCGGCGGTGGCACTGTTCACGTCGATCTTTGCTGGTATCCAGCAGCGCCACTCGTTCGATTTCGTCCGGTTGGACTATGCTGATCATGTGTTCGACTCGGTGGCGGATGGTGACGACGATGCGCCCCTGAGTGATCGACCGACCCCCGCGATTCTTCGCGAGGCCATCGCCAGGGTGCGGGCCGGAGCCCCTTTCCTGGGGGTCATGGCGGAGCGGATGGGGCATGATGCGGCGCGGTACCGTGAAATCGGTGTCAATCTGCTGCTGGGTACCGAGATCCTGGGCAACTTTAACCGGCGTACCATGAATCATGTGTTCGATGTCGGCGATGCCGTGGCCGCGGCCAATCGAGGCTCCGCACAAGCCTGTTCCGTATCGCTGGCGGTGGACACCCATGATTCAGGGCATCCGCTGTTCTGGGGCCGCCCTATCTCGGAGATCATCGGTCCGGAGGGAATGGCTCACCGCCACTTCATCAGCCGCTTCAGCAGCGCGGGAGCCGGGGTGCGCCCCAAATACGAGTGCCTCGGCAATCAGGACCTCAGCCATGGTTTGTATGAGGCAAACAACCGGACGGTGAACCTGGAATGGCGCGGCGATTCGGCCTACAATCGGCGCTACCACCTGCTCGAGGACCTCTATGAGCGATATCGGGACATCATTCTGGAAGGGCGTGTGGGACATCGCGATGTGCGGAACCGGTACGCCTGGTGGTGTGTGAATGCTCCGCATCTGGGCCGGTCGCTGATCTGCGTGGCATATCTCGAGGAGATCTTCGATAGTATCGATGCGCAGCTCGCCTGTGACATTGCGTACCATCCCGTCCCGGAAGCGGCGATTCCTCCGGCGGCGGCCGGCTTGCATGGGTACAGGTGGATTCGCGAGGCGGACCTGGCTTCGGGGGAGGAACGGGCGGCGGAGATGAGCGGCGATGTGCTGGTAGTGAGGGAATTGGCCTGGAACCAGTGCAGGCTGTTCATCCTGGAGTGGTGACCGCTGCCTTCGGAGGATGATCCAAATCCCCCGTCTCAGGTACTATCTTATTGAAACACTATCACAATCCCGCCATTCCTTTCATCACCAGGGGTGTAAGATGCCGCTGTCGGCCGGCTGTCATTCTGTCGAATACACCATTCAGGAGCGGCTGGTGACCACTCCGGGGAAGACGGGCGATGGATTCGGGAAGGCGTTGATGGTACGGCGGGATGCATAACGAATGATGCGCCGGTGTCGTCGAGGTTCGAATCCGTCGACGTCCGCCGGGAATCCTTCGGTTTACGGGCGGTTCGCCGTCGTATATCCAGCGGCACAGGCGCCATCCGGCGAGTTGTACCAGTCGGTCTCCTGATTTCAGTTGACAAGGTGACGGGGCTGTGTTAAAAGGCCAGTGCTTTAGCGGATCGCTTCGTTGAGGAGTCGGCTAATTGGCAAGCCACCTGACTCTGGATCAGGCGATTGTAGGTTCGAGTCCTACCTCCTCAGCCAAGCGATCTTTTCGGTCCCATCGTCTAGTGGCCTAGGACACCGGCCTCTCACGTCGGTAACACGGGTTCGACTCCCGTTGGGACCGCTTCCTTTTTCCGGGATACCTGGATGAAACTGCTCAAGAGTGAAACAGCGCGAACGGTTGCTCTGGTCTGCATCACGGCGGTGATCGCCCTGGCCATAGTATGGGTCAATACGTATCAGCGCTGTCGACGGGAATACCTGGCCGGGGAGCAGTATTTTGAGCAACAGGAACATCTCAAGGCCATTACCGCTTATGAAACCGCCATTCATGCGTATACCCCGTGGAACGGCATGATTCCGGCATCGGCGCGCCGTCTCTGGGAGATTGCCCTGGAGCGCGAGCATAACGGCGATGTGGAGATGGCGTTGATCGCGTTGCGCTCGCTGCGATCGAGTTTCTATGCGGTGCGCAGCCTGTACACGCCCTATCCCGAGTGGATCAGGCGCAGCGAGGCCAAAATCGACGAACTGGTCGCCTTGCAGAACAAGGGCCGCTGGCTGGACAAGCGAGCGCCGGAGAGTGCACCGGTTCCTGAGTAGGCTTGGAAGCATCTTTTCTCTCCGATCATTCAAGCAGGTCAGAACGTTCGTATACACCGATGCGAAATCGGCAACGGTATGAACGGCATGATGGATGGTTGGATTCCGCGGTTTCCGATTGCAGCGGCGAGTGGGGCGCGGAGGCGGGAATGACCGGGCCGCGGGCGGTGATTCCGG
>JAFGDC010000102.1 GCA_016932295.1 candidate division CSSED10-310 bacterium | reverse complement strand
GATCGAGGCTGGTTGTCGTATCCTGGCCAGGGCTCCGTTGTCCCAGGTGCGTCGGATCAGCGTGCCGGCCGGGATGACGGTGGAACAGGCGGTGGCGGTTTTCTCGGCGCTGCCGGAAGTGGCTTGTGTCGAGCCGAACTTCTATCGTTACCCTTGCTGGCGGCCGGATGATCGCTACTACGATCTACAGTGGCATTTCCCGCAGATCGATGTGGAACGAGCATGGGAGGTCAGCAGGGGTGATCCCGCGGTGCGCGTGGCGGTGCTGGACACAGGAATCGCCTACAGTGACGGTGCTGATCAGGAGCAACTGCAATGCTGTTCACCAACGCTGTATTCTGGATTGATCCAGTACTGCAAGGCGAACGATTTCAATGAAACGCCTTTCTGGGGACCCTGGGATTACTATTATAATGATCCCTATGCCTGGGACGACGAGGGTCACGGCACTCACGTGGCGGGAACCATCGCCCAGTCGACCGACAACAACCGCGGGGTGGCCGGTATCGCTCACCTGTGCACGTTGATACCGGTGAAGATTTCCGATTCCTGTGGTTGTTCGAACGATTATTACATGGCGGAGGCGGTCTACTATGCGATCAACGCTGGCGCCGCGGTCATCAACATCAGCTTCGGCGGTCCCGGGGCCGGCGCCATCCTGCGGGATGCCTGCCGGTTCGCCCATGACAGCGGCGTATGGATCGTTGCCTCGGCGGGCAATGACGCGAGCCATGATGGGGTTTCCTACCCGGCCGGATATCCCGAAACCATCGCCGTGGGAGCGACCAACTACCGCAAGGAACTGGCGGATTATTCCAACTATGGCGAAAACTCATATGGCGCCGGCGTCGATTTCGTCGCTCCCGGTGGTGACAGCAATGACTACAACGACGACGGCTACCTTGACGGCGTCATCCAGGAAACCTTCCCCTCACCCACGAAATCGGGCGGAACGCTGAATCTTTACACCTGCGGGCATTTCGCCTATTACTTTTTCACCGGCACATCCATGGCCGCGCCTCATGTCACCGGTACCATCGCCCTGTTAATTTCCGCCGGCGTGACGGACCGCGACGAAATCTACGGCGTGCTCAAGGCCACTGCCGAGGATCTCGGTGTATCCGGACGGGATATCCGGTTCGGCAACGGTCTGATCAATGCCGGCGACGCCCTGGAATACGCGGAGTACGGTTGGGGTCTCAACAACTAGGAGGAATGATGAAAAGGAAAGCCAGTGTCCTGAGTCTGCTCGTGCTGCTGTCGGCTCCGACCTGTCTGGCGTTCACTACCATGGATGCAATGGAAAACCTGTTCGGTCTCCGGCTGACCGCCGGTATGTTTCAACCCACCAACGCGCCGGAAAGTTATGAGAAGGTCTATGACGGCCCCGGTTTCGACCTGGGACTTGGCGGCTTCTGGCTGCATGAATCCGGGTGGAGCATCGTGGTGCATTTCGAATACTTCCTCAATTCCGGTGAAAGAGCCTATGCATCCGGCGGCGGTTCGGGATATGACGAGGATCTGGGTATGTGGTCGCTGCTGGCAACCGGATACTACCATTTCCTGCGGGACGGATCGATATCGCCGTTCCTGGGCGGCGGACTGGGATACTACAACCTGACCGTGGATGCCACCGGAATCGACGAATCGGTGAGTTCCTCGAGTTGGGGGGCTCACCTGGATGCGGGTATCGATTTCCTCGTGGGAACCCCGGTCAATATCGGCCTGGAAGCTCGTTACAGCATCATCCCGGACCTCATCGGGGATGGCGGCCTGAGCGCCTACTACGATGAGCACGATTTCGGCGGAGTGGCGCTGTTCGTCACGCTGTCCGTGTTCCTGGGCGGTATGTAGATCGACCGACATTGTCCATCGGCTCCGGAACGACTCACCCCATGGCAGCCGGGGCATACCCTGAGCCGCATGATACGGTTTCGTACAGGATCACCCCGACGGGTGTCAACCCCCTGATCTGCTTGACATCATAAGCCAATTCCATATATCAAGAGCACCCAATGAGCCGATCTTTTGTCAGTGAAGAGTGAATGAAGGGAGCAATGAATGAGAAGAGCGAGTCATGCGGTAGTTATTTCGTCTGTCATCTTTCTGATGGCGGTCACGGTCGCCAGCGGCGTCGACATCTACGTACCCACCAACCAACCCACGATTCAGGCGGCGGTGTATGCGGCCGGCCCCGGTGACACCGTCTGGCTGCTGGACGGCACCTACACTGGTACGGGCAATAAAAATGTCGAGGTGGACACGCTGCAGATCACCATCCGTTCGGTGAATGGACCGGGTAATTGCGTGGTCGACGGTGAGAGCGCCACCGCCTATTTCATTCAGTTCTACATGGGAAATACCATTGCTTCGGAAGTCCGCGGCATCCATTTCAGGAATTTCGGCTATGGTGTGCTGCTCTGTTATGATTCCTCACCCAAGGTCACCGACTGCATCTTCACGAACAACTTCGGCGCGACACGCGGACCGGGGATCTATATGGAGAACGGCGCCACGGAGATCCACAACTGCACGTTCACCGGCAACTCCACCGGCGATTCACCCTGGGCCAACGGCGGCGCCATGTGCCTCCGCAACATTACCGCCACCATCACCAATTGCACCATCGACAACAACTACTCCTATAGTATGGGCGGGGGCTTCGGGTCGGAAAACGGGGCGGATCTCACGTTCATCAACTGCACTATCACCAACAACACATCGGTGGAGACCGGCGGCGGCTGCGTCATCGGCAGCAGTACGGCCAGGTTCACCGACTGTGTCATTTCCGGCAATGTGAGCAATTCAGATTCAGGGCTGGCCGGCGGTCTGTTCGCCAGCGGCGTGGTGACGCTGGAAAATTGCCTGATTGCCGATAACAGCATCCCCAACGGCACTGTCGCCGAGGGCGGCGGCTTGTTTGCCTGGAGCCCCGGCGGCTTGATCCTGAAGAACTGCACGGTGGTTAACAACACCGCCGACAGCGGCGCAGGCATAGAATGTTACGGCTCTTTTTCGATGGAGAACTGCATCGTCTGGGGTAATGCCGGCGCCACGCAGATCTGGCCGACTACGTTGGCTGTCACCTACTCCTGCGTTCAGGGTGGCTATACCGGAACCGGCAACATCAGTTCCAATCCTTTGTTCGTCACTTCTCCGTACGGCGATTGTTTTCTCAGTCATACCGCCACCGGGCAGGCATCCGACAGCCCATGCGTCAACACCGGTACCGGCGCCGCTTCCTCCATCTGCTTCACCATCCCGGCGGGTTCCATGTGTATGGACGACGTGACCACCCGCACTGACGGAATCACCGACAGCGGAACCGTGGATATGGGGTACCACTTTTTCCCCAATCCTTACATTACGCCCACTCCCGCTCCCACCAACACCGCCACCGCCACCGTCACGCTCACCCCTACCCTTACGCCCACCGCTACCCAGGGTCCTTCCAGCACCCCGACACCACTTCCCTCCGCAACCTTTACTCCAACCAATACGCCGGAGCCGACTCCCCCGGTCCTCTATGTCGATGGTTCACGCCCCGCGTCAGGCAACGGCACAAGCTGGTCCCAGGCGTTCAGGACCATCCAGGAAGCCATCGATGCGGCGGCGATGGGCGACAGGATCTGGGTGCGCGCCTGCACTTATGTGCTCAACAGTTCCCTCATGGTGGACAAACCACTGGAAATCTATGGCGGGTTCGCCGGCACTGAGACCGAGTGCTCGCAGCGTCGCTGGTGGGACAATGTCACCGTGATTGACGGAAACTATTCGGTTCGCTGCATGTTCATGTCCTCCGCCGCGCAGATCGACGGATTCACCTTCACCAACGGATATTCCACCTCCGAAGGCGGCGCCATCAATGTCGCCGCGTGCGCCCCGGAAATCATCAACTGCCGTTTTGAAAACAATTATGCCGATCTGGCCGGCGGCGCCGTGTATGTTGGTATGGACACCACCGCCGTCACCAACTGCGTTTTCATGAACAATTACGCCTACCATGGCGGGGCCGCAGCAAACTTCTGGGGCTACACGGCCTACACCAACTGCACGTTCTACGGAAACAGCGCGGAATACGGCGGCGCGGTCTATGACGACGACTCCTATCCGGACTTCATCAGTTGCATTCTCTGGAACAACTGGGACATGTACGGCACACAGATCTACGAAAACGGCATGTCCTGGGCTTATGTGCGGTACTGCGACATCGATCAGGACGGCTACGAGGGAATGGACAACAACATCAGGCAGGATCCCTGGTTTATCGACGACGTCCACCTGGATGAATACTCCCCCTGCATCGATATAGGCGACAACAGCGCCGTGTACCTGCCGGGCACGGACTTCGAAGGGCAGCCGCGGGTGATGGACGGCAACGGGGACTGGATCGAGGATGTGGATATCGGCGCGGACGAGTACCAGCCCAACTGGACGCCCACTCCGTCCGTCACGCCGTCGCAAACCCCGTCGATCACGCCCAGTTGGTCCCCCACCTGGTCGCCGACCTGGAGTCCTTCAATCACGCCTTCCATCACTCCGGAAGCGACATTCACGCCCGAACCGAGTATGACTCCCGAACCAAGTTCCACCCCGGAACCCAGCAGCACGCCTGAACCCACCAAGACTCCTGAGCCAAGCGCCACTCCAATCCTGGAACCTACTCTCACACCGACGGCCACCGCCACGGGCACTCCGACCCAGCCTCCCATTCCCACCAACAGTCCCACCATGACTCCCACCACTCCTCCTACCCCCACCATGATCCCCACGTTCCCACCCACGGAAACTCCCGCTGACACACCGACTGCGACCGCGACGGCGACGCCTGCTCCGGTGCCGGCTATGGGCGGCGCCGGCATGCTGGTTCTTATCCTGGCCCTGGGCGGTTTGTTGGGGTTGGCCAGGAGGAGAAACTGAACCGCCGGAGACGGATGAATGCCTGCAATTCTGACTTGCCTGGCGATTCAATGGCGGTCTGTTTTTACACATGGCACCTGTCGGTTCGGACCGGCGCGAAGATGACACGTGCTTCTTGCGGGTGATACGCCAGGTGGCGCAGATGATCATCCCCATAACGCAAGTGTGACGCTGGAACAGTGCATTCTGCTCGTAACCTGGTTTTCCAATGATTTCCTGTGCGGTTGCCTGTTGCCGGTCTCGGGTGACGGTTTTCCAGTCCGGCGATCACCGTGCGATCAATCAGTGCCGCAGGGCATCCACCGGCTGCAGGGCGCCTGCTTTGTGGGCGGGGTAGTACCCGAATGCCAGGCCTATGGAGATGGCGAACAGCATGGCCAGGGCGACACCGCCCTCGGACAGGCTCAGCTTGAAGGGAAACATGGTGGCGACAATCATGACGATGGTCATGCCGATGGCGGCGCCGGTCAGCGCGCCGGTGACGCTCAGGGTCACCGATTCGATCAGGAACTGCAGGAATATTTCCGCATTGGTGGCGCCCAGGGATTTCCTCAGGCCGATCTCAAAAATCCGTTCACTGATGGAGATGAGCATGATGCTGAGGATGCCGATGCCGCCCACCAGCAGGGAGGCGCTGGAGATGGCGCCCAGGATGATGTTCCAGTTGCGCATCATTTTTTCCACCGTATCCTGCGCTTCCGCCATCTGCTCCGCGATATTGTCGACGGAAAAATCCTTGACGCCGTGGTGGAGCACTTCCAGGATACGTTCCAGTTCCCCCACCGCCAGGTCCATCTGATTGACATCGATTTTGATAGCGAGGTAGTCCAGTTTGTCGGCGGTGGTGAAATACTGGGTCATGGTGGACAAGGGTGTCATGATGACATTTGCCTCGTTCACGAAAGCGCCTCCATCGAAGTCGTTTTTGACCTTTTCCACGACTCCGATGATTGTAACTCTGGTGTCATAGATCACCAGTTCCCGGCCCACCGCCGATCCATAGAAGTATTTATCCGCCAGGTCTTCGCTGATGACGCATACCTTGCCGGCGCCTTTCTCGTCCAGACCGGTGATGAAGCGGCCTTCTTTGATGCGCCGATTGCGGACATCAAGGTAATCAGGACCGGTACCCCTTATTTGGATGCTGAGGCTGTCTCCCTGGATATCAATGACCCGCATCCGTTCGATTACCGGCGCGATGCTGCGCAGATACATGGCTCTTTCGCGCAGGTGCCGGACATCCTCCAACTGCAGGCCGCGCGAGTAGGTGGAGCGGGTGGTTTCACTTAGTGCCGTCGTGTCGTTGCCGACGATAAGGACGCCATCCCATCCTATGGCAGAGAAAATATCCTTCACCATGTCGCGGGCGCCTGAGACCAGGGACGTCATGACGATGAGCGAGATCGTGCCGACAATGATGCCGAACAGGGTGAGCAGCGATCGCATCTTGTGCGACCAGAGTTCGGTCAATCCCGAGAAGACCGCTTCCAGGAATTTGGCAGGGGAGAAGGCGATCAGCGCGGTCGGCGGATTATTCATAACGGAGCGCCTCGATCGGATTGAGCCGGGCTGCTTTGATGGCCGGATAGAAGCCGAAGAAGATGCCTGTCCCCACGGAGGAGAGGAAGGCGAGCAGCACGGATGTGCTCGTGACCCAGAACTCTTCCATGGATAGTACGGCGATGATCCGGACCGCCAGTACACCGAGCAGGATACCGGCCACCCCCCCGATGACGGTGATGAGCACCGATTCGACCAGGAATTGAGCGATGATGTCCAGCCATGTGGCGCCCAGCGCCTTGCGGACCCCCACTTCGCGAATCCGTTCATTGAAGGCGGCCAGTAGAATATTCATGATCACCACGCCGCCGACGATGAGGCTGATGGCTCCCACCACGGAGAAGGTGATGTTGAGCGCCATCATTTCTTTCTTCTGGGTCTCGATCCGTTCCTTGGCGCTGTATAGGTTATAATTGGACACTCCATTGCGGCGCCGCTTCAGGATCGAGTCCACGGCTTGTTTGGCGGCTTCGAACTGAGACAGGTCCTTCAGAATGATCTTGATCTGGTGTACGGCGTTTGAGTTGAGCATGGTGCCGGCCATGGTGTCGAGAGGAATGAACAGGTTCCAGTTCATCCAGGCGAGGAAGTTTCGCTGATGCTGGCTGGAAACGGCGACTTTTTCTTTGAGTACGCCGACAACGGTGAAGCCTTTACCGTTGATGTAGATGGCCTTGCCCAGGGGCTCGGCGGTGCCGAATGCGGCGCGGGCAACTGCGCTGCCAAGTATGGCGACCCGGGAGCGATTGCGCAGGTCCAGCATGGTGAACGCGCGGCCTTGTTCGAGGGCGTAACCGTTCTGTTCGAGGACATGGAGTCCGCCGGCCTGAACGCGGTGTTTGTCCTTGTACTTGCCGCGCTGTACCGGCCAATACCGGCTGATGACCGGTTCCACGCCCTCGACGAATTCGTGGAGCTTGGCGATGCGGTCCGCATCGTCCAGGTCCAGGGGCACCGCCGCTTTCTGTACGGCCTGCAGGCTCACTCTGCCCCGCCAATCGGGTGCGGCGACTATCTGCTTGAGTGAGCCCATCTCCTCGTAGATTTCCATTGATCGCTTATTGCCGCTGTCGAGCATGGAGATGGTGGCCACCACCGAGGTGACACCAAGCACTATTCCGAGCGCTTGCAGAAAGGTCCTGAATCCATGGTGTCGGATATCGACGATTCCGTCGATCAGAGATTCGGTGATGTTCAAAAGACGTCCTCGGTGATATGCCCGTCAAGCAGCTTTATCACCCGGTTCGCTCTCCCCGCCACCGCTGGATCATGGGTAACGAGGATGATGGTATGGCCTTCCATGTGCAGCGCTTCAAAGGTTTCCAGGATGCCGGTCCCGGTTTTTGAATCGAGATTGCCGGTGGGTTCGTCCGCCAGAATGATGTGTGGATTCGTCACCAGCGCCCGGGCGATGGCGATTCGCTGCCGTTGTCCGCCCGAGAACTCGCTTGGTTTACGGCGGAACCGGTCGGCGATACCGACCTTGACGAGCGCATCTCTGGCTCTGGCATGCCGTTCCTTGCGCCGCATGCCGGCGTAAATGAGCGGCAGCTCAACGTTGCGCAGGATGGAGGCCCGCGGCAGCAGGTTGAAGGACTGGAACACGAACCCGATCCGCTGGTTCCGGATCTGCGCCAGCCGCCATGAAGAGAAGGTCGAGACTTCTTCGCCGTCCATGTAGTACTCGCCGTAGGTCGGCACGTCGAGACAGCCGATGATGTGCATCAGCGTGGATTTACCTGAACCGGAAGGTCCCATGATGGCCAGGTATTCGTTGGCCTGTATGGTCAGATTGATATCCGCCAGGGCTCGCACCTCATGCCCGCCGGAATCGTAGATCTTGGTGATGTCCTTCAATCTGATCAGTTCGCTCACCGGAAGAACTGCTCCTTGGTTGCAATCGGTACGGTCGGATTCTCAAGCGCCACTTCTTCGCCTTCAGCGAGCCCATCGACGATCTCCACCTTGTCGGTGCCAATCAGGCCGACCTTGACAGGGCGCTCCTCGTAGTAACGTTTCCAGGCATTCTTGTCAGGCATAATGCCGGCCACACCCTCCAGGTTGGGCGGCTTCTTCTCACCCGCCGGCGTCACCGCGACGGCCGGAGTCGGTTCAGGCAACGGCTCGATTCGCTTGACATACACCACATCCTGATCGTCCACCTCGAAAACGGCCTCGATTGGGACGGTCATCACACCTTCGCGCCTGTCACCCAGGATATCTATGTTGGCGGTCATGCCCGAGCGCAGCTCACCTCCCGCCTCGTCGATGGCTACCTCGATGTCGAATACCTTGACGTTTTCGCCGGTTTCTGTTCGTGCCGCCGGAGCGATATGGGAGACATGACCCAGGAAAGGAACCCGCGGGTATGCATCGATTTTAATCTTGACCTGTTGACCAGAGTGGATCTTGCCGATCTCGATTTCATTGACCGCCGCTTCGATGATCATCTCACTCAGGTCAGCCACTTCGAACAGGACGGTCCCGGCATTAAATGACGAGGTGCCGGAGGTGACCATCTCGCCGATTTCAATATTGGCGCGAATGACCACGCCATCCTGCGGGGAAACCAGATTGACCGATTGGATTCCGGTTTTCTTCAGATCGATGGGAATCCCCTGTTTGTTGACGATATCGAACTCGTTTTTGGCTGACCGGTAAGACTCCATGGCGGTGTTGTATAAAACCTCGGCTTGATCCAACTGGTCCTCCGACATGAACCCTTCCTTGAACAATTGACGGGCGCTCTCCACATTGGTACGGGCGTCCTCAAGTTCAATATTGGCTCGTACAAGGGCGGTACGGATCTGGGAGATGCTGCGAGCCGAACTGAGTTCAGGTTCCACCACCGCCAGCAGTTGGTCCCTGGTGACTGTATCTCCCTCCCGCACGAGAATTTCCGTGACGCGACCACTCAGATTGGATTTGATCTCGACTTTCTTGGCCGGTTCGATGGTACCCACCTCCTCGATGGTCACCTGGATGTCGGCGATCTCCACCATGGCGGTGCGATAGGTGGGGAACTGCTGCGCCTTCTTGTCCTTGTGAAGGGTGCGCTGCACCAGGCCGCCTCCGACGACGAGCAGAACCAGGAGGATCACCACCACCCACGGCCATCTTCGTCGCTTCCTGTCCTTTCTGGTCATGTCATTTCCTTTCCGGGACCACAATCGTGTCAACCACGATCATGGTATATCCGTCCATACTTGTGCCGGTCACCTTCCGCAGGTTGGTCAGTGCCTTGGTATGATCGATGATGGCTTTGAGCACAGCGTTCTCCGAGATGGTGAGTTGATCCTGGGCATCGGCGACATCGATGGACGTGGATCGTCCCAATTCGAACCGTCGCTCCTCCGCTTCGAGCCTTCGGCGAGCGTAATCCAGGGCGCGGCTGCTGGCCTCGATACGCTTGTCGGCTGTCCGCACGCTACGGACGGCGCTTCGCACCTGCGCCGTGATGGTAGTTTCCATCTTTTTGAGTTGCAGCTTCGCCTGTTCCAGCCTGATTACCGCCTGGTCCCGATTGCTCCGGCCGGATCGATTGTGCCAGGGCGTGGAGAGGTCCAGACCGACACCCAGGGAGTAGAGGTCCGCACGGGCCATCTGCTCCATGTTGCCGCTGAAGTCATCCTGGTAACCGCTGACCGCCACGTTGGCGGAGGCGGTCAGGGACGGCTTGGCGGCGTTCCGGGCAGTTGTCAGATCCAGTTCCCGCAAGGCCATGTTCACCCTGAGCCGCGCCAGATCGGGACGATGTTCCAGGGCGATTCCGGTCAGGCCCTGTTCATTCAAGTCCGGGGTCGCGACGGAGGGCGGCAGGTCGGTGAGGTCGAGAGGAAGGGCCCACTGGGTTTCGGTCGGTTGCAGCCATAACACCTGTTTGAGCGCATCTTCCGCTTCCATCGCGACCTGTTCGGCCAGCAGAATGTCTTCCTCACGGGACACCACGGTGGCTTCGGCGCCCAGCAGTTCAATCCCGGCGATCTTGCCGGTGGCGATCAGCGAGCGCGTCCGTTCCAACTGCTGGGCAGCCAGTTCGCGACTGTCGCGCGCTACATCCAGCGACCCGCGGGCATACACCAGGTCCCAGTAGCTGCTCTCCACCAGGGCGATCACATCGTGTACCGTACCCCGGATCTGTTCGTTGGTAATCTCCAGGTTGCGTCGCGCGATGGTTATTGGTGCTTTCACCACCTCGCGTCCGGCGTTTTTCAGCAGCGGTTGTGAAACGGCAAGACTCAGGCTGGAGTTGTAGGTTGTCTCGTCCCGGAAAAGATCGTCCTGAGTATTGACGGCACGATTATCCAGGCTGACTGATACAGTCGTTCCCGAGGGTAGATACGCGCCCAACCCCATATTCATCGAGGCGGTTTCGGAGCCGCCCAGGACGAGATCCGCGAAGGATTGCTGCGTGCGGTTGTTCGTATAGTCAACACCGGCCGTGAAGGTCGGATCGTACTGCGCTCTGGCGCCGTCAACCGCGCTCTCGGCGGAATCCTGGTCCAGCCTGCTCACGAGGAGATCGGCATTGTTTTCCAGGGCGGTGACGATACACTCATTCAATGACATATCCCGCGCCTTGCCGGCGGGTACGGGGAGCAGCCAGGGGATGACCATGCAGATGATCACCAGGCGCGAAAATGGTGACAAGGTACCGGATTGCATGCGTGCTCCTTTCGCTTTCACATACTATACGTGGTCTCGGCGCAAAGGTTCCGCTGAATCATATGCGCTTACTAATCTTCATACAAGCCAGTGTGACGACCGCCTTTCGTTTCGACATAAGGATTCCGGCTTTGATTCTGTCTGCCGATGGTAGTGCCGGGATCAGTTTGAAAGACACTGTGTCGCCCTGCGAAAACAGATGCATTGCGAATGGCTCACAGTCTGCTACGGGAACCAGGCGGGACTCTCGTTCCGATGGGGGTCGTACCCGGAATCCTGTAATGATCGTCGCGATGCGTTGGCTTTCAATCTTTCACGGCAACTTGGCGAGGCGCTCTTTCCAATGGGGTCGTACCCGGAATCTTGTAATGATCGTCGCGATGCGTTGGCGTTCAATCTTTCACGGCAGCCAGGCGAAGCGCTCTTTCCAATGGGGTCGTACCCGGAATCTTGTAATGATCGTCGCGATGCGTTGGCTTTCAATCTTCCACGGCAGCCAGGCGAGGCGCTCTTTCCAATGGGGTCGTACCCGGAATCTTGTAATGATCGTCGTGGTGCGTTGGCTTTCAATCTTCCACGGCAGCCAGGCGAAGCGCTCTT
>JAFGDC010000101.1 GCA_016932295.1 candidate division CSSED10-310 bacterium | reverse complement strand
TGGAACGATTCAACGGTCTTACCGGTATTCCGCTCTACCACCCCCCGCGCCTGCGGGACCGGTTGTCCTGCCTCGGCTGGGAGCCCTTCGTGCTGTCTGTGGGGCGATTGGAGGTGAACAAACGGGTGGATCTCCTCATTCGGGCCATGCCGATGGTTCCCGAGGGTATTCACGCCGTTGTCGCCGGTGACGGCCCGCAACGAGCGGCTCTGGAGAAACTGGCATGGGAACTGGGCGTGGAGGCACGGGTGATCTTCACTGGACGGGTGGACGATGAGAACCTGCTGCGACTCTATGGCACGTGCGGCGCAGTGTACTACGCTCCCTATGACGAAGACCTCGGATATGTCACCTTGGAAGCGTTCCTGGCGGGGAAACCGGTGCTGAGCTGCCATGATGCCGGAGGCGTGCTGGAATTCCTCGTTCATGGCGAGTCCGGACTGGTGGTCATGCCGGAAGCCGCGGCGGTGGCGGACGCCGCCGGCCGGCTGGCCGCCGACCACCGGCGGGCGGAGGTCCTGGGAGAGGCCGGCCGGAGACGTGTCGCATCCATCTCATGGCACAACGTCATCCAGACCTTGCTGGAAGGATTGGGTGACGATCGCCATGACTGAATTGGCGAGAGTTCCCCGCCAACCGGCCAATGTGTACCTTTGGGTCGTCTACCTTGGGGTCGTACCTCGTACCTAGGGGTCGTACCTGGAATCTTGTAATCTTCGTTGTGAAACGCCGGCATTCAATGTTTCACAATACCAAATCCCAGGTTGACAAAGTCGTTTCGCCGGCCGGCAAATTGCACCGCAGGCGTTGCCAAGTGCCTTGGTGACGAAGATTGATCCTGCATGAACAGCGTTGTCACCGATGAAACTCATCCTCAAGGTCAGGATGACGCCTGTCCCAATCACAGGCGGAGTAGTGGGGGATTCGCCGCGGCCGGTTGACACCCGCGGCGGGCCTGTGGCACTGTATCATCCGCACTGTCTGAATGAGGTTTTATGTGCAATCACAAGCTGTTACATGACGGCGTCGTAGTGGTGGGCGCCGGGATCGCCGGCCTCACCATCGCCCAGATCCTGGCGGAAAACAAGATCCCGGTCACCGTCGTGGAACGTTGTGAAGCCGTGGGAGGACTTGCGCGAAGTTTCCGTTATGGCGACTGCATCTTCGATATCGGACCGCATCGATTCCACTCAGATAACCAGGCGGTGATTTCCTACATCCGGAAAATTCTCCCAAATGAGTTGGAGGATATCCCCCGAAAAAGCGGCGTGTGGTTCTTCGGCAAGTACTACGATTGGCCACTGGGTCCCATGACCATTCTCAGGCTGCCCCGCCGCATCCTGCTGCGTGTCTGCCGCGACTTGGTCTCGCTGCTCTCGCGCCGTGGTGAAATCACCAGTTTCGAGGCCCACATCGTCAACATGTTCGGGGGCACGCTGTACGATACTTTCTTCAAGGACTACACCACCAAATTCCTGGGAATCACTCCAGACCGCACCCACGCGGACTGGGCCAAGACAGGCATCGACCGGGCCATCATCGACGAGCGGCTGCAGATGAAGACACTGTGGCAGCTCATCTTTTCCTTGTTCCGGCCGCAGCCTGACACGAGGTTCCTTTATCCCACAGGTGGGATCGGCCGCTTCTGCGATGCCCTGGCCGAACGCCTCACCGCCTGCGGCGGCACCATCATCACCGGTGCGCCGGTGACGGGCCTGCGCCACGATCAGGATCGAATCAGCGGTGTGCAACTGGCGGACCGCCCGTTTTTGCCCGCCTCCCACGTTGTCTGGACGGCACCGCTGCCACTGCTGGCCAGGTTTACCGGTACCGAACCAACCGACCTCCGATATCTCGCCATGGTGATTTACAACCTGGTGCTGGATCAGCCACATCGCATGCGGTATCAATGGTGCTACTACGGCGATTTCGATCTTATCTTCAACCGTATCAGCGACCCCAGCGCTTTCAGCGTCTCCACCGCGCCTCCGGGAAAATATCCGCTCTGCGTCGAGATCACCACCGGAATCGATTCGGCGATATGGAACGATCCGGGGATCTGCCGTGCCGAGTTGGTGGAACAACTCGCCAGGGTCAAACTGATCGACTCGCCGGAAACGGTGCAGGAGTTCCACTGGGAACGGATTCCGGACAGCTATCCGGTCTACGACATCGAGTATCCGGAAAAACTGAGGGTGCTGACGGAACGATTGAACCGGTTCTCCAACCTCACCATGGCGGGTCGCACTGGATTGTTCTGGTACAACAACATGGATCATTCCATGGAGAACGCCTTCACGACGGCGCGGCGGCTCCTGGAACAGCGCAACAAGGCACAGTCAACATAGCATCACTGGTTTTTACTTGATTGCGCTGATGACGTCCCATTCCATGCCGGCATCGGGTCACATGAGGTTGGAATCGCGTGTTCAGCTTGCGATGCATTTCCTATGGTCTCACTGGCAAACGCATCTCCCCGCTCCTCTCCTCGCCTCTGTATCCTTCTTCACCGTTTTGCCAAAGGCCTTATCCTCCAATGGTGCGGCCATAGGTCACCGCTCCTCGCGATCCCTCCCCGCCGCGATATCTTGTCCACCAAGCATTTGCCACTAAATTTTCAAGATTGAGGCTCGCACTCCATACGCTGATCATTCAGAAGGTATAAAGGTTCCCGCCTCGAAAGGTGCAAATTTCTGGATCCTGCAGTTGCCGCTATCCACCACGAGCAGGTGGCCGTCCGGCATAAAAGCTACTCCCAGGGGCAGCCGGAACTCGCCGCTGCCGGCGCCTTCCTGTTCCCAGACCGCCACCAGGGATCCGGCCTTCTCTCCGTTGAGCGCGAAGAATTCCAGGCGGTTGTGCCTGGAATCGGTGGCCGCAAGCACATCCAGGGTTGGTTCGATCGCCAGGAACGGCTCGGTGAAAAACTCCTCCCAGCCAATCACGTACCAGTTGGACTGGAAGACGCCGTTCACGTCGAAAACCGAGATGCGCTGGTTGGCGGTGTCACCGACGTACAGGGTGCGGTCGACACGGAGGGCAATCCCCACTGGTTCGAACAGTTTGCCCGGTTCGTCCCCCTTGCCGCCCCACACCATGATCGTGTGTGCATCGGCATCGAATTTGTGCACCCGCTGGTAGCCGGTGTCCACCACGTAAACAGTTCCGGTGGAATCGATCACCACGTCCTTTGGTGCCCAGAACTGGCCGCCGTCGCCCCAGTATTTCACAAGGGCACCCTCAGGATCGAATTTCTGAATGCGATGGTTCCACGTATCTGCCACATACAGGTTATCCTGGCCGTCCACGCCCACTCCCGTGGGCAGGTTGAACTGGCCCGGCTGCTCGCCCTTGCCGGCGCCAAGCGACTTGATGAAACGTCCTTCGCCGTCGAACATCTGGATACGGTGGTTACCCGCATCGGCGACATAGATGTTGCCGTGGCTGTCCACCGCAATGTCTTTGGGATCGCGGAACTGGCCGTTGCCCTCGCCGCACTGTCCCCAGATTTTCACCGCCTGCCGGCCTTCGATGCTTTTCATACCTTTCTCATTGATGACCACACGACCCTGTTCCTTGGGCACGATCAGGCGGGGATTGCGGGTATAGAGCGGATACTGGTCCACGGGCACACCTTCGCGAACCCTGAAAATCACGGTTTCTCCGTCTTCATACACGGCATCGCAGAAGTTCCTGAACTTAACGAGTCCGTTTTGGTCATAGGAATAGAATTCGTCGTTTTCCAGGGAGCCGACGAACACGTAGGACACATTGTACTTGGCCAGCAGCGTCCCCGCTTCCCGCACATCGAGGGATTTATAGATCGTCCGTACGTCGTTCTTGCGGGGACCGATAATAGCCCAGCTCCAGTCGCGCCACAGTGATTCGTGATTGCCCCAGCCGAGGATGGTGGGCAGACCGGCCATGGTGGAAACGCGGCCGTGATAGCTGTAGGGGTTACCCGTGGCCTCGAGGATCACCGGGCTGTCCTGGACGTTCTTCCGCAGCCATTCGATTGCCTTGTAGTCACCGGGATACCGTTCCTTGATGTAGGCGAATCCGTTCAGAGTGGGGCGACCCATGACTGGTTTGAAAGTATCGCACTTGATGGGCACCGACTTCACCGGGTAGATCAGGGAGGCGATGAAGAGCACCAGTGCGGCCAGTTGGAAGGGTGTCTGCACCGCGAGCCGGCGGCGGCTTTTTTCAGAGACATAGTGATACGCATAAGCGCCTGCCAGGGAAAGGAAAATCCAGGCTTCGTAGTAGAATTTGAAGACGGTATTCATCCGTTCGTTGGGATGTCCATAGAAGTCCTTGATGTAGATGAATTCACAGCCGAGCAGTACGGCCAGGGCCATGGCACACAAGCCCAGCATGAAGCGCGGCGACGGTTCACTGTCCGGACGCAGCAGCAGGATACCGCACAGTACCAGCAGACCTGCCAGCATTGCCGCCGTGGGTTCCTTCATGGCGATGAACACGCCAAGGCTGACCACGACGGGTGCGACCATCGTCACCCAGGAAGCCATCTTGTTGCGTTTCCAGTAGACGGCGACGAGGGTGACCGCCATGGCGATCATGAGGAAGAAGAGAAAACCATGAATGGTCAGGAACTGTCCCAGTGCGGACCGTTGATCCGTTGGAACCCAAGCCACTTCGGCGGGCGGCGCGGTATAGTGGCGGTAGAAGGGGGCAAACGGTGAAATCAGCGAGAATAGTTTGGAAAAGGCCGCCAGTATCCTTGAGCCGCCATTCTCCCCGGCCTTGGCGAGTGTCGCGGCGCCGCCGGACAGCATGAACACCAGTCCCACATAGATCTCCCAACTCAGGATCGTGGGCAGGGGCCGTTCACTCTGCAGGCCCGCCAGCAGCAGGATGAGCGCCGCCAGTATGGTATAGGTGGGCAGATCCCAATAGTTACCGGCGACGAGCGAGCCAAAGGCCACCAGGAACAAGAGGAGCAGCCACGGCCCGGCTCGATCCTCTATGACATAGCGCAGGAGGGGTTTTCGCACCAGGGAGAACAGGGCCAGGAAGTGCAGGACCAGCAGCGAGAGGGGCAGGGCCAGCAGATGCGCGTGCAGGTCCCCCAGCAGGAAGCTGAAGAAGGGCACTTCGTTGATGGTGCTGTCGATGGTTTTTTCGACGTTGTTCACCATCGTTTTTTTCACGATCACGCGCGAGCCGTGCCAGACTTCCAGCGGCCCGAACGGCTGGCCGGATGTCATTTGCACTGCACCGTACAGGTTGCCCATGATACAGAGCATGACAGCGGCCAGCAGTCCGATGTGGCGGCGACCGCTGAAATTGTAGACCAGTGAAAAGGCGCCGGTGGCGCTGAGGGCAAAGATCAGGGTGAGGGCGAGATTGTACGCGATCCAGGGATCGATGCCGGCCAGCTTGGCCACGGTGGCTTGTACGAAGTAGCCGTAATAATAATAATTGATATAGTTTTCGGAGCCGCTGAACCAGAGGTCGGGGGGTGGCAGTTCTTCATGCCGCATGATGGAATGGAAGAACGCCATGTCGGGAAATTTCTCGGCGGCGTACAGGTTGACATCGTATGAAATCTCGGGGTTGTACATCCTGCAGATAACGAACAACAGAAAGGCGCCGGTAAACACCGTTTCGGTCCAGATGATGGTTTTTCTCTGGGTCCTGAGGAAGTCGGTGAAGGCGCTCCTGTTCAGCAGGAACAGGGTAAGGGAGACACCGGCGATGATCAGCAGCATCAACGCCACGACCCCCCGTGAATAGGGCAGCAATCCGAGGCTTGGCACTATCCACGAGAGATAGGAGAGCAGCACCACTCCCAGCAGCTTGGCGACGCCGTAGCCCCGGTCACGGACGCGGTTGAACAGTCTCCAGGCGATGGGCAGCACCGCCAAGTGGATTAGTTGGACGACAATGTAGAAACTGACGACGCCACCCATGTGAACCTCCTCGACCAGAGCGTGACCCATCCGGAAGACATGACAATCACACGCAAAGATATAAGATAGCCAGCTTTATGCCATAACACAACTTGCATGCGCCGCCCCAAATCCACCGCCCGCATTCCACGGAGTGGTCAACAGCCGCTTCTGGATGGAGAATTCGACACGACATGATGACCGGCATCCGGCGGCGTCATCTCGTACCATCGGTTATGCAAGGAATGGCAAAATGGTGTTTCGAATTCAACAAGAGAAAAGGTCGGCGGTGAATTTGTGGCAGCAGGGTGCGGTTCCGGCGGTGTCAGCGACGGCCGTCAAAGACTCCAGGCGATCTGCAGGCGCGGTCTGATCCCTGGTGCGGGAAAGCCAATCGCTTCCTGGTAGTTCGTATCTGTCAGGTTTTCCACCAGCAACTCGAGACCGATCGCGGAAGCCGGCCGCCACGAGACGGCGAGATCTGTTCTGAGGTAGTCATCGAGGCGTATATCGCCGGTGGGAATGGATGAATCCCAGGTCTCTCCCACGTATACAGTATCCAACCGCAGCAGCCAGGCGTCCACCGGCACCCACCTGAGGCTCCAGGCGCCGCGCCAGTCCGGCCGCCGCAGCGGCGCCTGGTCGCTGCCTTCGAACTCCGATTCGACATAGGTGGCGCTCAACGATGTGGAAAGCCCTCCGAAAACAGTCCATGCAAGACTCGCCTCGATTCCCCTCGTATCCAGTTGGTCGCGGTTGACCATGACCGGTGGCGGACCGGGATCGAAGTCGATGATGTCATGATAGGTACCACTGAAAAGAGTTGCGGACAGGGAGAGGCCGGTGCGGGGCAGCGACTGGTTCACGCCCACCTCATAGGAGGAACTGGTTTCAGGTTTCAGGTCCGGATTGCCCACCAGGGGATTGCCCAGGGCGTAGAAGCTGGGCAGCTTGAACCCCTCGCTCCAGGCCGCTCGTACGGAAAACCCCGTGTCGCCGGGGGACCATACCACTCCGATCCGTGGACTGTACTCGGGATCGAGATCCGCTGTGGTATCCATACGGATGCCTCCATGAAGGGCCAGGCCGCGGGAAGCATCAAGATGGAATTCCATGAACGGGCTGCAGATGTCCCGTTTCATGGTGAAATCGGCAGCCAGAGGATAACCGCCGTAGTCCAGCATCCCCTTGCTGTCGCCTCGTTCCTCTTCCAGTTCCACTCCGGCGCTCATTTTGAGATGGCGATTGATCCGCATCACCCAGTCGAGGCCGGCATGGTAGCGCGTGAAGTCATTTTCCGTGGTGCTGGGCGGCACGCCGACGGGATCACGCAGACCCGGCGCCACCCCCGGTGAATCGACGTCACTCCAGCCATTGTAATAGCCGGTTGCGAGTCGCAACTCCATGTGACGGCCGGGAGAAAAGTGAATGGTCATGCCGGCCACGGCATCCCTGGCGTCCTCCCCTTCCAGGTCTCTGAAGACCGCTAGTTGAGAGCCGCCGCTGTCGTCGGGGAAACCTTCCCGGGCCGTGGTGGCGTAACGGGCCGTCCATTCCAGCCGCAGGCGGTCGCCGGCACGGATTCCCGCCGAAGCCTGCAAATCGGTTCCGGAGAACGAGTTGCCTGGCAGCGCGTTACCATCATCCCCATGACCGCCGTGCAGGGAAAAATCCAGTTGTTCGGAGGCGTACTTCATGTTTATCGAGCCGTTGTACAGACCATCACCGCCGGTTGCCGCGACCAGTTCGGTACTGAACACCCGTTCGCCGGTTGTATCGGACCATCCGGCAGGCGGCCTGGTGATGATATTTATAACGCCCCCGATGGCATCCGATCCGAATCGGGAGGAAAATGGGCCGGCGATGATCTCCAGCCGTTCCACGGAGCGTGGGTCCACACTGTCCAGGTTGAAAACGCCGCCCCTTTGGTCGGTGGGATCATTCACCTTCACTCCATCCACCAGGATCAGGGAATGGTTGTCTTCTCCGCCGCGCAAGTAGATCACCGGCAATCCACCCTTGCCGCCGGGACGGCTCACGTGTATGCCGGGAATCAGCGCCAGCACCTCCGTCAACCTGCCGGCGCCCGCGGCAGCCAGGTCATCCGCCGATATCACCGTGATCGTCGCGGGCATTTCTTCCAACCTGGTGGGAATCCGAGACGCGCTCACCACCAGGGGAGGCAGCATCAAATCGAAATCTTCCACAGCAGCGAAAACCACTGTCGCGGCCGTCATCCAGCCAATCACCAGGAAACCCGGAAAGTGTCTCACCACGTCCTCCCTTTTAGAACCTCACATTAGATTGTCCAGCGGGCTAGCGAGCATTATCACCCCATGGAAGTGAAGCGTCAACCGGAAGGAGGCGCCGCCGACAAAGCCCGGGGCGGGCAGCGTCGTACCGTTAAAAATCTATGGGCTTGCGATCCTGATGCGTCTCATAGATCTCATGCCAGTGCCGAACAACGGCACCGTCCGAGACTCTCCAACTGAGCATGACGATCCGATCGTCACGGATCATGGGAAACTCCACCACGCCCTTGCCAACGTCCCGAATAAGGCCGCCGGCCTCGATGATCTGCCTGATGGCGCGATCCACGACCACATAGGGTGAATTCTCGTCCAGGCCTTCCGGCGGACCACCGTTGGAGCCACTGTGTCGCAGCAGTTGCTGCCACTGATCACGCGCCCCTGTGAACTGCTCCCGCAACCGCGACATGGTCCGCACGACCTTGGGCAGGATCTCGTTCACTTCGTCGATGTTTTTAAATATCCGCTTGAAATTTGACACCCGTCACACTCCCCGTCGTCATGTCCGATCAACGCCCTGACAGATGTCGTGGCAGGCGCTGATCAAAAAACGCCGGCGAAACGATTCGCCGGCGATCCAGATCAGCAGACCGAGCAGAAAGCCGGTTACCGGGGTGATCAGGTCAACCCAGATGAACAATTTGTAGTACAGCACATGAACCGCCGCCACCAGGCCCAGGCCCAGGCGCAAAGGGTGCCTGCCCCGGTGGGTCAGCGATTGCCGCGGCAGATAGTAGCCAAGAAGGAGGCAATGCCCGCTCACCGGTATGAAGAATGCAAAGCGTAGGAGACTCACTCCACACAGCACCGCCAGCACCGCCACATAGTGCAGGAAGGCGCTGCGGGCGCTCAGTAACTCAAGGACGATTTCCGCTAACAGGATGCCGAAGGGGATGAAGATGAGCACCTGGTATGAGAGTGGCGTCAGGACATCCAGCGGTTGCGATCCCCGTACCGCCGGAAATTGGGGGAGTATGTAAAAAACGATCGCGGCGCTCAACAGGGACAATCCAGCGCTTCCGTATACGAGCCACAGACTGTGCTTCAACACGCTGTTTCGCACGTGATTAAACATCATCGGCCGGTCATTCGGAGGTGTGTTCGAAACCGATTTTATCGGCGACGATATACAGAGGCCGCTTCTTCACCTCATCGAAGATTCGCCCGAGATACTCGCCGATGATGCCGATGGTGATGAGCTGAATGCCTCCAAGGAAGCTTATCAGGATGACCGTGGTGGTGTAACCGGGCACGGTGGAATCGGTGAAGAGTTTCTGCAGCAACGTCAGGAAGGCGTAAACGAAACTGAAACCCGAGACGATGAAGCCGAGGATGGATGCCACGCGCAATGGTAATTTCGAGAATGAGATGATCCCGTCGAAAGCCAGTTTGAACAGCTTGGTCATGGTGTATTTCGGCTCACCGGCCATCCGCTTGTCCCGCTCATAGGCCATGCCTATCTGGTTGAAGCCAGCCCAACTGCGAATACCGCGAACGAAGCGGTTGCGTTCCGGCATGCTGTTGAGCAGGTCGACAATACGGCGATCCATGACACAGAAGTCGCCGCTGTCCAGCGGAATCTCGACATCCGACACAAAGGCCAGCAACCGGTAAAAAACCTTGTATGCCAATCGTTTCAGAGCGTTTTCCTTGCGCTTGGTGCGTATGGCGTACACCACCTGGTATCCCTCACGCCACTTGTCCAGAAACATGGACAGGACTTCCGGCGGATCCTGAAGATCAGCATCCATGATGATGACCGCATCGCCGCGCGTGTGATTGATTCCGGCGGTGATCGCCGTCTGATGACCGAAGTTCCGGGAAAAACTGATAACCCGGTAACGAGGATCGCGCTGGTTGATGGATTTGAGAATCTCCAGTGAACGATCATGACTGCCGTCGTTCACGAAAATCACCTCGTACGGTTCGCCCAAGGCATCCAATGCGTTGACCAACCGATCATACAGCGCTTCCAGGATCAATTCCTCGTTGTAGACCGGGAGCACCACCGAATACGTCACGTTGTCCATGGTCGCCTCCTTAGTCACGTCCGGCCGCCTACTTTAGCAAATTGAAAGATCCTCAACAACGCACAGGGTGATTCAGCGCTTGCGCCCGCTGGCTAATGGCGTATGCCGCGACTGCTTCGATCCCGTTGAGCCGGGACACCATTCCATGAATCCCCGGCCGGTCCCTTCCTTCCTTCTCCCCAAGTGAATCCAACCACCCGAGGCTCGAGCCATGGCACGTATGCCTCCTGGAAAATACCCCATCCGGCGCTGTAACACACCCGAAGTGAACTCAGGGAATCAACTTCCATCCCAAACGCTTTTTAGTTATACCTATTGTCGTCTTGTATGTGCAAACGGACCGAACGGTCTCGCCGAATGGGAACACGCGAACGTATCAAACGAGAAGGAGGCGGAAAATGGGTGTATTTGATTTCATCAAGGAGGCGGGGAAAAAAATCGGTATTGCCGAACCCGAGGTGAAGGCGCAGGGCGCCACCATGACGAACGCCGACTACGAACGGAAACTTCGAAAAGAGGTTGAAGCACTCGGATTGGCTATCGAGAACCTGGACATTCAGTTCGCGCGCGGCATCGTAATGGTGGGTGGCACCACGGTCGATCAGGCGAGCAGGGAGAAAGCAGTCCTCGCCTTGGGTAATGTGGAGGGGGTAGCGCAAGTCAGAGACAACCTCGTCCTGGCAACGCCGGTATCGGCCGCGGATGCCGCGGCGACGACTCAGCCGGAGACCGTGTTCTACACCGTGAAGCCAGGTGATACGCTCTCGAAAATCGCCAAACAACACTACGGCGACGCCATGAAATACACGGCCATCTTCGAGGCCAACAAGCCGATGCTCATTCATCCCGACCGGATTTACCCTGGGCAGGTTCTGCGTATACCGAAGCGCTGACCGACACTTGTTCTTGGGAAACGGGCTGGATGCAGGACATCCCTGACGATGCAGGCTTGACACTGCTAGGCTCCGCGCTCGACGCCAGGTCAGCGGCCGGCATACCCGGTTCATATCAATTGATCGGTGCCGCCGGACCGGGAGGCAGCGGGTGTTGTTTCCCCGTGGTTTGAAAAAGGATCCAAGCATCCTACAAGGCGGTCATCCGATGAATGCCGCTGGGTGAAAAACGCAACCGGGAGACAACGGCGCCAGGCGGTTTCACGACATCAGCCGTCAGGCGGCAAGCTTGACAGGTGTAACCTGGCGTGTACAGTGCAACCACCCGAGTGAGAGGTGATGGATGAGGCTGTTTTCCGGTTGGCATGGCAGGCAGAAGGTTCCCAGAGGCGTCGATTACAAGCGGGGGGCGAAGGAATATTTAAACAAGGTCGACAAGGATACATATTATTACCACTTCGTGAAACCATACGTCGGCGGGCCGGATTTCAGCTCATACCTGCAAGAGATGCGGGACTTTCTTGCACTGTTCGAAATCCTTGACCTTGCGCCGCGATCACGAGTGTTGGAGGTGGGATGCGGACCGGGGTGGATATGTGAGCGGCTGGCCATGTTCGGTCACCAGGTCTGCGGTATCGATCTCAGCCCGGGGATGATCGAAATAGCCCGGCAACGGCTGGCGGCGATCAAGTACGGCCCATTCGAACACACCCTGCCGGAGGTGGACTATCGAGTAGCGGATGCGGAACGGTTCCAACTGGGACGTACATTCGATGCCGCCGTGTATTTTTCCACGTTGCATCACATCGAGGATGCACCGAGCAGCCTTCGTTGCGCGTTCGAACACTTGACTGAGCACGGCAAGCTGTTCATCGTCGAGGGCGTGAAGCCGCCTGAGGGATCGGTCTGGGACCAGGAGAACCTGCGGTTGATGCGGGACCTGGCGACGCTGGAGAGCCCATTCGAGCCGGATCACCTGGCAGAGTTGGTTACGCGTGCCGGCTTTACAACAATCAGGCAGTTCAGGATGCTGAACAAGCTTTGCGAACTTGGATTCGAAGAAATGGAGCAGGCCGCCGTCGCCGCTGAACTGGCGGCCCCCCTGACCAAGAACGCGCTGCTCGCCCGCAAACCAATACCCGGCCTTCACTACAGCGATAATCCCGGCCGATTACTGGCGGAGTTTTCCTCCCCTGAGACGGCGCTCCGGGCGGGCCGCGGTGAGCCGATCGTACTGCGGGTGAATGTCAGGAACAGCGGCGATACCCTGTGGTTGCGCATCAGGCCGAAGAGGGGCTGGGTGCGCCTGCGGGCGCGGTTGCGTGACGAAAACGGCGGATTGCTGCGGGAACTATTCCCCGCAGTCATGCTGAATCACGACATGATGCCGGATGAACGGTTCGAGGTGACCATGTCGCTGGACAATAACCTGGCGCACGGCCGCTACCTGCTGGAAGTGGACATGGTGAACGAAGGGATTACCTGGTTTTCAGACCAGGGCAACCAGGGTTCCAGGCCGCTGCGGCTGCCGTTGACAATCGGCTGAAGCCATTTCCCACCGCCGGGACGTTCTCTACTTGTCCCGGGTGCCGGCATACTCCGCAATCTCCATGAGCATCTCCCGCATTGGGTGCGCTGGCAGACCACTGATGAGTTCCCGGCATTGCTCGAGATGTTCCCGCATTCGGCGGCGGGCGTGATCCGGACCACCCAATTGGATCAGCAGTCCGGTGAGTTCCTCTCGTTGTTCGACGGTGCTGCCGGGATTGCCCAGGATGGACTCGATGAACCGCTTTTCCGCGTTGGATGCCCTGTCGTAGGCATGCAGCACTATCGGCGTGCGCTTTCCCTCGATCAGATCGGAACCGATGGGCTTGCCGAAGGTCTCCTTTTTCCCCAGCAATCCAAGCAGGTCGTCCATGAGTTGAAAGCCTATGCCGAAAAGGCGGCCGATCCTGGTAAAGGTCGCAATGATGGGATGCGTCGCATCGGAGCTGCCCATTCCTATCATGGCGCCAGCAGTGAGCGCGAACTGAAAGAGCACCCCGGTTTTTTTCCACAGCATGTCCGTAACCGCATCCTCGGTCACGTCCGCGAGCGGCATTGCTGCCAGCATGAGATCCAGCACCTGTCCTTCCACCAGGGGGGTGAGCACGTTCACCTCCAGTTCATCCAGCAGGTGCAACGCCACGTCAGACGCCACCAGCCGGCGGCGCGCGGCAGCGGTTATGAGGCTCACCGCGAAGGCATGCTGTACATCGCCCGCCAGGATCGCGAGCGCTTCGCCCAGTTGATCGTTGCTCCGGGCAGCGAGATCGTGCCGTGCCGCCAGGATGGACCGGAAGAATACGTGATTGGATGGACCACCCCTGCGCAGCTCGTCGCAATCGATGATGTCGTCATGTACGAGGGTGAAGATGTGGAACATTTCGACGGCGGCTCCCACCAGCAGCGCACCCTCGTCCTCGCCGCCCATGATCCGAGCGGCGGCGAGCAACAGACCCGGACGCAGGGCCTTGCCGCCACGCCGGGGATAGAGCATTACACCGTCCTTGAAATAGGCTGGCGCAAGGCGTTCCGTCAGGGGGTGCTCCTCGATGATTCGGCGCACATTACCCGCCACACCGCCAAGATACTTTTTCATATCACGATAGTGATCCACGTTCAGATTCCCGGTCCCTTCCACGTTGTACCTCCCTCCACGCGCATACAGGCAAGATCTACTATAGACTGGCGGCGGCCTGCAACCGCTTTCCGGCACCCAGGAGCCCCCCCGCCCGGGTACAGTGGGACATCCTTTCCCGCGGCGGATACAATGGTTGAGGAGGCGTTTGGTCAAGGATGGGCGGGAGCGATATCGGTGCAACCGTCCCGATTCAACCCGGCACCGAAACGAAGGGTGCCGGACAATGGACGATTGCCATGAACCGGCGTCCAGGGTAAAGTCGAAGCAACGCGGTCGGGGAATGATCACCGACGCGTGTTTTCAGCCGTACCGCACGAGGATGAATGACGATGCCGAATGCTGCTCAACCTGGTTACATAGATACCCATGCGCACCTTGATTCACCACGTTTCGACGGTGATCTGGAGACGATGCTCGACCGGGCATGGCAGCGGGGCCTGACCGCCATCGTCACTATCGGAACCGGGGTGGGCAGTTCCCGTCGCGCGGTGACGTTGGCTGAATTCGATAGCCGTATTCACGCGGCAGTGGGAATCGATCCGCATAGCGCGCGCACCCACGACGGCGCCGCATGGGCGGTCATCAGGGAGTTGGCCGGCCATGCCCGGGTGATAGCGCTGGGAGAGACAGGGCTTGATTATCACTATTATCTCTCACCTGAATCCGATCAAAAACGCTGCTTCCGCGCCCACATCCAGTTGGCGCTTGAGACCGGCCTGCCGCTGGTGATCCATAACCGTGAATCGGACGGCGATTTGCTGGCGGTTCTTGATGAAATGGATCCCGGCGGACAGCTTCGAATCGTCATGCACAGTTTCAGCGGTGCTCCAGATTTCGCGGTGGAATGTTTGGCGCGCGGCTATTTCCTGTCCTTTTCAGGCATGCTGACGTTCAAGTCCATGCCCTGGCTGCGCGCTATCTTGGCTGAAGCGCCCATCGATCGGCTGCTGTTCGAAACCGATGCCCCCTACCTGGCCCCCGTGCCCTACCGGGGCAGCCGGAACGAGCCGGCGTTCGTGGCCGCCACCATGGACTTCGCCGCCGGCCTGCTGAACATGTCACCATCACAGTTGTGCGCCTCCGTGACCGCCACCTTCCACCGCATTTTCACACGCGCCTGATCACGACGGCGTGAAGCCGCCAAGCCACTGCGCCAGGGTCGCCCTGCTGGCCAGACAGGAATCCGGTGCTTCATACTCGAGTATGGCGGCGATCATGTGAACACCATTCTCCAGAAGCGCCATCAGTGCATCCTTCAGTGGCAGGATGCCTTCTCCCAGGGAACACCAGGCAGTCCGATCGGACTGCTGTGTCGAGGTGGTATCTATCAGGTGAAGGATGATCCCGGTTCGATTGGCGGCCAGATGGGAAATGGTGCGTCGCAGGGCAGCCCAACCGGCGGCCCATGCCAGATCAGCCTGGTTGAAATAACGTGGCAGATCCAGCACGGCGAGGTGCGGGACACCGTGGTGACACAGCAGCTTCAGCAGGTCCAGGTAATACGCGAAGTCGTTACGGCCGGTACCCGGT
This sequence comes from candidate division CSSED10-310 bacterium, assembly GCA_016932295.1. The sequence goes on along the minus strand of JAFGDC010000101.1, from coordinate 2,506 downwards.
CTGGAATAATTTTCGATAGCGGGGACGATATTCTCGGCCTTCATCAGGAGCGCGCCTTGCATAGCCTTCTGCAGCGATGTCTCGGGATTGGCGTGCAGGACAAGGAGGGCATCCCCGTCCTCCGCCAGCACATGAGCGGCCCGGATGGTGGTGGCGAACCGTTCCCGGCAGGCGCCGGTCAGCGGCTCAGCGGCGTGGACCAGGCAGGTCATCGCCGCCGCGCCGGTGACCCGGGCCAGGGCGCGAAGCAGGACACGATCTGACGCCCGTTGGTCCGTCAGGTAAACCTGGAGCAGATCGAATCGATGGGTGGCCGCCCATTCCGCCGCAAACAGGGGATCGTATCCCCGGCTGGCTGCAATAGAAGTGGCGACTCCGATACACACCATGCGACAGGCCTTTCGCAGCGCCGGTTCTCACCGGATCGGCGCCATGCTTCGATACAACGAAAAAAGGGCGCCCGAAGGCGCCCTTCAATGATCGGATCGATCAGGGCTCGGCAAAGCCAAAGGTCACGTTACCGATGCCGCCCACGAGGTAGGCCACATCCAGATGACCAGGTTCGAACAGAGCCGCCCAGAAGGCCAGACCATCGGCGGTGCCTGCACCCGACGGCCACGTGAAGGTCAGGATCTCACGGGAATTGGGTCCGGCGGCGAAAGTGACCATCTGGAAATCAAGTTGAATATTGATGTCGTTCCAGGATGGCCAGGCGAAATACGAAGCGCCGAACACATCCAGCAGGATGTAGGTATCGGCGTCAAAAGCCGCACCGGTGCCGTTGTTGACATCGAGCTGAAGCAGGAACGTGTCGTTGGGATGGAAGGTGGTCTGGTTCAGCGTCAGACCCACTGTCACCTCGCCGGGGCCGGGGGTAGGCGCTGGCGTGGGAGTGGGATCGGGGCCGGCGGCATGATGCGCCTGCAGTATATCCCAGGTCAGGTTGTTCAGGGTGACCGCACCAGTGCCCATTTCATCCTCGAAGACGAAATCGACCATCTCCTTACGGGAGTACCACAGGATGTCGGTGGGACAGTAGTAGGTGTTCATGGTACCCTGGCCGCCGCTGTTGTTCATGGCCACCTTGTAGCTGTTGCAGCCGTTCATGGTTTCCATGCCGGTGCAGCCGCCGCTCATGGCGAAGTCCTGGTTCTCGGCCAGATCATCTTCCAACTGGTAGGGGATACCGAAGATTTCCAGGTCCGCCAGGTAGTGTCCCGAAATATAGGCGGTCAGGGAGCTGTTCCAGTTGTTGCCCACATCCAACGGCCACTGGAAATCTTCCAGCATCGGGCAGAACTCCAGGGTCAGATCGGTAATGGAGATGGTGCCGATGGGCGCCCAACTGCCAAAAAGGTACGCCTCGACGTTGGCGGATGCCGAGATCACGAACGCCGCCGGGTTCAAATCGGCGGTGAATACCCACATCTGGCCGTCAGCCGAACCGTTGGTCAGGCGCAGATCCGCATCGAAGGTGATAGGATCGGTCATGGTGATATGGCCGGTACCCTGCACGCCGCAGCCACTGTAGCCAAGCACGTACACCTCGTCCGTCAGGCCGCACTGGGGCAACGTCTTGTTCTGAATGGCGTCCACCACCCACTGGCAGGGATCCACATCCAGCGCGAAAGTGAAGGCGGCGCCTTCCATGTCGCCCCCGGCACTGACGTCGAGGTCGACCTGGTACCAGTCATCCACCGACCAGGTAGGCAGGCTGGCGGCTCCGAACGCCACCGGCGCCACCACCAGGATGCCCAATAAACTCACTAGCAGTTTCGTTCGCATGAATCCTCCTTTTAGCAGTCAAAACCGCGTCTGGTGTCATACACGAATTAGGCATTTTCCATGTAAGCAATTTCCATGCCAAAGTCAAGACAACCTGGCCGACGGCTGGTTCTTCCCTGCCCCGCCGCCAACCGCGGCCCCCCACGAGAATGAACCGGCGCACGAGCCACCGCCCCATTTCTGTAGGGAAAACCAAACATGTCGAGAATCACCTACAACTGGTCCATGCCGGTCTTCATACAACAGATTTCTTTTACTAGCACAATTATGCATCTAACGCAACGCTGCACAACCCAAGCTTTTGTTTCGATATAAACCTGAGGTGGATCAGTAGTGAGGAGCGGTTGCCTGACGAAAAGCGTTTTCGTGTGCCATCAGTGGTGTCTTTATCAGCGCCACTGGCATGGCGGGGGCGAAGGAAGGTCCAATCAGGCCATACACGTGGCGTGTTGGTCAGTCCAGCGGGTTGCCCCGGCACACCAAGATTGTCAGTTCACTCCCGCATGCAGTCACCACCTCCCGCCTGCTCACCGCGTCTTGTCATGTTCGAGTAACGCCAGCAGTGCATCCTTGTCTCCGTGGTTGCTGTGGAAGATTGAACGCCAACGCACCACGACGATCATTGTAAGATTCCGGGTACGACCCCAATGGAAAGTGAGCCTCGCCTGGCTGCCGTGGAGGATTGAACGCCAATGCATCACGACGATGATTACAAGATTCG
>JAFGDC010000100.1 GCA_016932295.1 candidate division CSSED10-310 bacterium | reverse complement strand
TTGGGGATTGACGGACGGCCGCGGCCCACCACGCGCCACCGCGCGGCGGACAGCGACCATGACCTCGATTACTTACCCCGACGGATGAAAATTCTATCGTAGCCGTCTGCTTCCGCTACTCCCAAAAACACGTGACCCACCTTGCCGGCCCAGCGGGGCAGGTCGCTCTTGGTGGAGGCATCACCGGACAGCACCTCGATAACCTGGTCCACCGCCACCGCTCCGATGGCTTTCTTCGCTTCCAACAAGGGACCGGGACAAGCGCTGCCCCTCGCATCCACCACCTTGCTCACCTTGACACTGTTGGGATCAAAGTTCGACATGTTTAACTCCTCTCTTATTTCTTAATCATTTTCATCACGCAAAAGTCAGCACCACGTCCGCTTCCTCGGCCATCGCCACGAATGTGGCCACACCGCCGCACACCACGCCATCGATCAGATCCTCCTCCCGGCAGTTCACAATGGGAAACGCCGCAGAACAGGCAATCAGCGTGGCTCCGCCCTCGCGCATGATATCGATAAATTCCGGCATGCCCTTGGGCGCGCCGGCCAGCCTGATCTTCTCCGCGCCACCCTTCCTGATGATGTTCAAACCGTTCATGGTAAAAAACAGGGTCACCTCCATGTCCATGGCGAGGCCGCCGGAACCCAGCATAAACGGGGGATACGCTTTCTGAGGCTCATCGGAACCACAAAAAATCAGCATTTTCTTGGCCATAGTACTCCTCCTTCTCCTGTCCAAGATGTACACCGTCGAAAGACAACGACCAGGGTTGATCACACATCACGCTATTCGACTCCGTCATCCGCCGCCACCTCATCGACCACTTCATCATGGTCGCGATAGACCGCAGGATGCTCGGTCATAAGTGCACGCAGCAGGACCTCGACCAGCAGCGGTTTAAGCAGGTAATAACAGCGAAGTGTGCCGTTTGAATGACAATCAATCAACTGCGCCTGGCGCAGGGCGGCGATGTGCTGGGATAGATGGGGTTGCGAAATGGGCAGCAACGAATTGAGATGCTTCACGCAACGGCTGCGCCGCAGCAACATCTCCAGGATCCGCAATCGCACCGGGTGCGCCAGCACCCGCAGCAATTGGGCATATTCATCGAACTGACCGGAAACGAATGCCGACTCTCCAGTGTCTATCCCATCGTTTCCATTTCCTCCCGTCATCTTGTCCTCCCGGCCGCCTCCAGGCTGACCCCGGCATTCATAACGCCGATCTAATATAATGTCAAGACGATATTTTGATCTGGTGAATGATAGACTGCGTCAAACAGACGGCGGCCGGGACCCATCATGAGTCGGATTCATCGAGAGCCTCATCAAGCAGCAAGCCCAGCGCCATGGCCCGCATGGTGGCGGGATGCATGGTCTCCAGGTCGGTGCCGGAATCCAACTCGATCACCCGCGCCAGGTCGGCCGCGCCTTCCTGGAACCGCCCTTTACGCAGCAGGATTTCTCCACGCCCCGCCAGGGCTGTCTGATCAGCGGAGTTGCATTCGATGGCGTGATTATAGCATTCAAGGGCATCCTCAAGGCGACCGACCCGCAAGTGGATCCCGCCCAGCATCGTGTAAAAATGGCCTATATATGGATTCAGCGCCGTCAAGCCCTCGAAGATGATGCGCGCCTGGTCGAGCCGGCCGGTTTCCACCAATACTTCTCCATAGAGCGTCATGGCGCGCATCTCGTCCGGATGAATGGCATGCAGCTCCTGCAGCGTAAGGTTACCGGCAAGGCATTGCCGCAAACGCTCGAAGGTCAGTGGATTCCCACTCCCGCCGAAACCGTGTGACGATCTGCCCGGTTCATGCATCGCGCTGTTCATGGCATCCTCCTCATGCTTTCATATTACGCACGGCGGCCATCTTGGCGTCATGCATGGATTTCACGATATTAGTCATGGTCTGAAACAACCTGCTGATGCGCTGCATCGAGACCTGGAGATCGAATTCGGTGGTGTTCTTGCCGCTGCTTCCCGACTTGTCCAGGTTTCCAGCCAGCCCCCTGGCCTTCTTCATTTCGCTGTCGATGGACTGCTGCATGACCGCCACCATGAGATCCTCGAAGGAGCCGTTGGTGGTGGCCCCGGCCAGCAACTGCTGCAATTCCGACGATTTGTCAGTCTCCTGAATACGGTCGAAGATGCTGCCCGGCGTGGTCCCGGTCGCAGTGCATGCGGCGGTGGTCTGATTCGAGGAAACTTGCGGTAGTTGAAGTCCCGCGGTGTCCCCGCCGGCAGGCAATCCGGCCATCTGCGCCAGCATGGCATGGGCGGTGTCTATCCAATACTCTCCCATGCGGCCGAGGCTGCCGTTATCATCGCCCAGTATCCGCTGCAAGCCGCCTCCGCTGCCTCCAAACCAGTCATCGCCGTCGCCACCGAGGAAGAACGAGCGGCCATCGCGATGCATGATGTCGTGGATGGCCGCATCACAGGTGGGACCGCCCATGACGGGAGCAGCGCCATCCATTCCATCGCAATGAACTCGTTGGTTTCCGTAATAGATATCCATAGAACCCGAATCGGACCCGGCTTCGCCCATGGTCAGCTTGGTGCCGTCAGGCAGGAAATAACTGCCGTGCGTTTGTCCGCCGGAGAAAACGGCGGCGCCGTCGGCGGTTGCCCCGGTAGCGCCATTGAACCCGGTACGTCTGCCGGTCGGTGAGGTCACGGACCAACAGTCGCCGCCGTGCGCCTCGATGACGTACCCGCCCGGCGTGGTCACTCTGTTACCCTGCACCGCCAGGTTGCCATGAGGCTCCAT
>JAFGDC010000099.1 GCA_016932295.1 candidate division CSSED10-310 bacterium | reverse complement strand
GTCGTGAACATTTCCCACTTCAAGGGCCGGTTGCAGCAGGCCCTGGGCCTGGGCCAGTCGTCGAAGACCCTGAATCGGCATTATCTGGTGCAGATCCAGGCGCGGTTCATCTACGATCCGGCCGGTCCGCGCCCGCAGTTCATCCCGCCGGAGGTGGCGACGCTTGCGGAGGGGGTGTTGGCGGCGCCGGTGGAGGTGGTGTTGATGGACTTGTTGCCCAAGAAGCGCCGCATCCAGAAACGTGTGCAGCGCTTGCATATTTGGTTGAACACGGCCACCTGGCTGCCGATTTTCATACAGTACGACGAGGCGAGCGGGGACACTTCGACGCTTTATTTCACATCCATCGAAAGGGACACGCCCATTCCACCCGAAAAGTTATCACGGATCCTCCCGGACGATGTAACGATTCGCCGGCGGCAGGGGCAGGGTGCCATCGATGCCGGTGGCGGAGATGGAGCGCAAACAGGAGAGGAGGACGAATGAACGCGGAGCGGAGTAAGGGTGGTGTGGCGTTGGTGACGGGCGGCTCGCGGGGGATCGGCAGAGCGGTTGTGGTGGCTCTGGCGCGGGACGGCTGGCGGGTCGCGGTGAACTACCGGGGTCGCGTTGCCGCCGCCGCCGAGGTGTGCGCCGAAGTGGAACGGATCGGGGGGGAGGCGCGTGCTTTTCGGGCGGACGTGGGAGATGCCGACCAGGTAGTCGCCATGTTTACCGCGATAAAGCGCGACATGGGTTCTCCCGGAGTGTTGGTGAACAATGCCGGGATTACCGCCGATGGTCCCCTGGTCTTCATGAAGGACGATGCCTGGGATTCGGTGCTGCGGACCAACCTGACCGGCGCGTTCAACTGTTCGCGCAAGGCCATTCGAGCGATGATCGCGCACAAGTGGGGCCGTATCGTCAACATCGTCTCGCCAAGTGGTCTGGCGGGCCGGTCGGGTCAGGCAAATTATTCGGCCGCCAAGGGTGGATTGGCGGCGCTCACCAAGACCATGGCCAGGGAACTGGCCGGTTTCGGTATCACCTGCAATGCGGTCTCGCCTGGCGTCATCGAAACGGAAATGACATCATCCCTGCCGGATGACGTCAAGGCGGAGTTCCTCGGCATGATACCGCTGAAGCGGTTCGGTTCTCCGGCTGATGTCGCCGGAGTGGTGGCGTTCCTGGTTTCACCGGCGGCTGATTACATCACTGGCCAGATTCTGCACGTGGACGGCGGCATCCTGATCTGAGGTTGTCCTGCAGCCGGGGGTCTTCGATCACTGCCACGTCTCCGCGCGCCATCTTATTTTCTTTCACCGATGGGTACTTAGCGGTACTATTGCGATTGCCAATAAACCTCGGTTTTGTTACACTCCCTCGATTCGGCAAGGGAGGAACCCGTGGAAAACCATGAGCTTCAGAAGTATGTGTTGCACAGGTATCCATTCCTGCTCATCGACCGGGTGGTGGAGATCGAGTCCAACAAGCGCGCCGTGGGGATCAAGAATGTCACCGCCGACGAGTGGTTCTTTCAGGGGCATTTCCCCGGCAATCCCATTCTTCCCGGTGTATTGTTGATCGAGGCGCTGGCTCAGTTGGCGGCGGTTACCAATGCCTACCCGGGTGAATCGGCCGACGCGGCCGGCAACCAGGGACGGTTGGCATACCTGGCCGGCGTCGACGGCTTCAAGTTCAAGAAGGTCGTGGTGCCTGGTGACCAGTTGATCCTCTCGGTGGAGTTCGTCAAGATCATCGGGCGGATGTTTGTAGTGGCGTGCGAGGCCAGGGTTGATCAGGTAATGGTTGCCTCCGGTACGTTGTTTTTTGCGCTGATGGATGCGCCCTGAGAGGAGTCGGCTGTGGATTCGAACAAGCCCTTCGCGGAGCGGCTGTGGGATGCGGTGGATCGTTGCGGCAACAAGTGTTGCGTTGGCATCGATCCGAATCCGGCCCTGATGCCCGGCAGTTTGATCGAACCTCCCACGGGTCGTGGGGAAGCGGCCATGGCTGAAGTACTGGAGCGCTTCTGCGGGCGGATCCTGGAATTGGTCAGGGGCCGGGTGCCGGCGGTGAAGTTCCAGTTCGCGTTCTTCGAACGATGGGGCTGGCGAGGTCTGCGCGCCCTGGAGAGAAGCATTGTCGCGGCGCGTGCCGGCGGACTGCTGGTCATTGGCGATGCAAAGCGCGGCGACATCGGCTCCACCGCAGAAATGTACGCACGTGCATATCTCCGGGCGAGTCCGGGCACCCCGGATGCGCTCACCATCAATCCGTATCCCGGACGGGACGGGGTGATACCGTTCATCCAGGTGGCCGAGCGGCACCACAAGGGTCTGTTCATACTGGTCCGGACCTCCAATCCTTCCGCCCTGGAAATCCAGGGAGATGCCGGGGCGGCTGACTCGGCGGTGGCCCGGGTGGCCGCCATGATCCGGCAGTTGGACGGTGCCGGCTTGGGAGCGCGGGGTCAGGGATTGCTGGGGGCGGTGGCCGGCGCCACCTATCCCGATGACCTGTTGGCGCTTGCCGACAGGTTGCCCAGATCC
>JAFGDC010000098.1 GCA_016932295.1 candidate division CSSED10-310 bacterium | reverse complement strand
GACATCTCCGGCGTTGACCTGGAGATCCGGTGGGATATCGGCGGGTACGTGATTGTCGACCGGAGCGGCACGGCGAAGTTCAGGGGAAGTCGGTTTGCGATGAAGCGCCTGAATGACGGTGACGAGTTCGACCTGACGCACGGACGACTCACCTATGAAGGCCGCCCCGACGAAGTGAAACCCGGACGGAGCGCCCGGCTGGCATTGCGTATCATCGCCGGGCCAGAGCGAGGACGCCGTGTGGCGGCGGGAGCACCGCTGGTATTGAGTCGCGCTCCGGCGGTTGAACCGCTTCATCTCGCGGTTCAGGACGACTACCTGTCCCAACCGCACTGTGCGTTTATCCTGCGCCATGATCGTTGGCTGGTCGTGGACTGTGCCAGCAAGAACGGCACCTTTCACAATGATCGCCCAGTCCGCTGCACGGTTATTGCCGCCGGTGACCTGGTACGAGCCGGCACGACAGTGTTCAAGGTGGAACGGCTCCCACGCCCGGGCCGGGGATCACTCCGGAGGCGGGGCACCTGACGCGTCGCCGAGGCGGCCGTTCAAGACGTGGACAACGTTCTCCCCAGTTTTTCCTCTATCGAGCGGACCTTGCCGTGGAGCCTGTCCCTGGCATCGTGACGATCATCGATCGAAATCACCGTATAGACCCGGGCGTTTGCTGCACGCAACAACAAGTGACAACGCTTGGCCAGCGCCATCAGCTCATCCCATTCGCCTTCCACCACCGTACTCATTGCGGAAAGCGTGTAGGGTAATCCGCTCTGTTCGACCGCGGCAATCACCTGGCTCACCTCGGCGCTGAGATGATCACCGGCCCCGACCGGAAACGTGCTGAATTGCATCAACATGGTCTTTCCTCCCCGTACCAGTCCGCCGTTCTTCCGGCGGAAAAAAAGAGCAGGAACGCATCCTGCTCTCTATTATATGCTACTGATCGCTGGTTCAGTTCAGCTTGAAGACAACCGTCAGAGTCATGTACACATCCACCGGGATGCCATTCAACGTTGCCGGCGTGAATTCCCACTGCATGACCGCGTCGATGGCCGCCTCATCTAGGCCGCTCTTGCCCATCGAGCGGATGATCCTGGCATCCGTAACCCGGCCGACCTTGGAGATGACCGCCTCAAGGATCACGATTCCCTCGATGTTGGCCTTACGGGCCAGGTCCGGATAGATCGGTTCCACCCTCCTGATAAGCACCGGTTTGATGACATCACTGGAAAGGCGGATAGGGCCGTCGATATCGGGCGCTGGCGGTCCCTCCACATCACCGAAGATCACCAGGGCATCCGGGGGGATGTCCTCATCGAATTCCGGTTCCGGTTCCCAGAATTCCTCGATGGTTTCCGGTTCATCAGGGGCAGGGGCGGGGATAGGTTTCAGTTTCTTGCGCTCGGTGACCTTTTTCTTGGTTTTTTGCTGTTCCTGCTTGCGGTCCGGCAGGCGCAGGCGACGCACCGTCACGACCTTGCGCGCCGGCCCCGTCGCGATCTTCTTGATGCCGCTGAATTCCGGGAACACCATGTAGATCAACAGCGCATGGAATACAATGGAGATGAGGACCATCCACTCGATTCGCCGGCGGTCCTCGATATCCCTTATTTCCTTGTCTTTCTGCAGTTCATCGTAGATCATCATCCACCCCTCTACATTCCCAGATCGCCCCACGAGGCGACATCTTCCTTGGTGGGTAAGACAATGTGCTCCACATTCGCCTGTTTGAGTTCGTCCAGTACATCGATCATATCACCGTACGTAGCGGTATAATCGGTCTGGATGATGACGAATTTGTGCGGATTCACGGCAAGCTTCGGCATGAGATACGGCTGGATGTCCGCCAGGTTGGCGGGACGTTGATCGATCATCAAGCGACCGCTTTCCAGGATGTGGATATGCACTGCGTTGATACCATCGGTGGTCTCCACCACGTCCTCCTGGCTGTCCTGCTTGGGCAGCCTGAAATCGATACCCTTGCGGGCGGCGAAGGCGGTGGTTACCATGAAGAAAATGATCAGCAGGAACGCGATATCCGACATCGACGACGTGGGAATCTCACTATTGACCTTGGCTTTGGTTCTGAACTTCATCGCATTGCTCCCATCGGACCTAGTCCGGTAATTCCTGAAGCGTCGGGAAGCTCAAGTTCCGTGCTCCTGCCATCCTCAGTTGATCCAGGATCTCGTCCACCATCTCGTACCGCACGTTGCGATCGATCTTGAGGAGGAAGTAATGCTCCATATTCCTCAAGAGCTGCTCGGATGCGGCCGGCTGAATATCCATCATCGTTGCTTCCTTGCCTTCAATGCGCAACTCACCTGTCTTCTGCAGGGAAATGGTGGTGGGACCCTTGGGTATTTCCAGGCGTTCCACGCTGCTGGGCAGCTCCACGCTTGTCTTGTCCACTGCAAAAGTGGTCGAGACCATGAAGAAAATGATCAGCAGGAAAGCGATGTCGGACATAGAGTCGGTGGGGACCCTTGCTTGAACTTTGCTTTTCCTTATTTTTTTCGCCATAGTGCGTCCTCAGGTAACTCAGGCCTTGGCGCTGTCCTCTTGCGACATTTCATTCATGAACTCAAGCAGCATGCCTGAACTCTCTTCCATCTCCAGGACCAGCTTGCCCACCCGGTTGGAAAAATAGTTATAGGCCAACGACATGGGGATGGCGATGGCAAGACCGGTAGCGGTGGTGATCAGAGCCTCCGAAATGCCGAGGGCCACCAGGGCGGGGTTGTTCATGCCCTGGGTGGCAATGGTGTCGAACGCCTTGATCATGCCGGTCACCGTGCCAAGGAACCCGAGCAGTGGAGCGATGGTGGATACGGTGGCGATCCAGATCAGACCGCGTTCCAATCTCGACATCTCGATGGCGCCCGAGTTATCAATCGCTTTCTCGACCTCTTCCTTCTGCTTGCCAAATTTCAGAAGGCCGGCCTTGAGGATCGAGGCGATGGGACCGCGGTAATTCTCACACACCTGGATCGCCTCTTTCACCTTCCGCTGGCGCAGGACCTTGCGGATCTTGTCCAAAAAATCGGGGGTATTGATGGTCACCCGGTGATAGTGCCAGAAACGTTCAAAGATGAAGGCCAACCCCAGAATGGAGACGAAGAGCAACGGCCACATGACCGGACCACCCTTCTGAAACATCTGCAGAATCTCGAATTGCTGAAAGAAACCTAGCATGAGCAGTTACCTCCTTTGCTCGACGAAATGACAGGAAACCCAGTGCGCACTCTCCAACTCGCGCAATTCCGGTTCCCTCTCAGCACAGACGACACCAGCATGGCTGCAACGGGTCCTGAAGCGGCACCCAGTGGGCGGATTGATCGGTGTCGGTACATCTCCCGCCAGCGTCATTCGCCGTGTCCGGGCACGCCGTGCTATCGGTGCCGGAATAGCTGATAGTAACGCTTTCGTATAGGGATGTAAAGGATCTCCAAACAAATCCTCCGTAGCAGACATCTCTACAATCTTACCCAAATACATGACCGCAACTCGACCGCACACATGTTCCACTACATTGAGATTATGCGCAATAAAAAAATACGTCAAAGCGAAGCGTTCCTGCAAATCCTGAAGCAGGTTGATGATCTGTGCCTGGATCGAAACGTCGAGAGCCGACACCGGCTCATCCGCGATGACAAATCTGGGTTGCAGGGCGAGCGCGCGGGCGATGCCGATCCGCTGTTTCTGACCACCGCTGAACTCATGTGGGTAGCGACCGGCCTGCCGGGGATCCAGGCCCACTGTCGCCATCAATTCGGCCACCCGGCCCCGCAGCGCCGCACCAGCGGCCAGGCCATGGATCACCAGCGGTTCACCGATGATTGCAGCGGCGGTCATCCGCGGATTCAACGATGAATGCGGATCCTGGAAAACGAGCTGCATATCCCGGCGCGCGGTACGCAGGGCGCGGCGATCCAGCGCCAGCACATCATGACCGTCGAAAAACACGGTCCCGGCGGTGGGCTCCTGCAGCCGCAGAATACATCTGCCCAGAGTGCTCTTCCCGCAGCCGCTCTCCCCCACCAACCCGAATGTTTCCCCCGCGGTGACGGCGAAGCTGACGCCGTCCACTGCCTTCACCCACCCGCCGGCCTTACCGAACACCCCGGCCCGCACCGGATAGTGCTTCATCAGACCAGTCACTGTTACCAAGGGGGTCACTGATCCATTCACGATGGATTCCGGCCTGCATGCAGCAAACAACGCACCTGGTGGCCGGCCTCCGGCATGAACATCGGGATTGCCGCCCGTCGGCAGTCATCCATCACCATGCTGCAGCGCGGCGCGAAGGCACATCCCGGAGGCAGTTCAGCCAGGACGGGAACGACGCCGGGAATCACCGGCAGCCGGCCGGAACGGCGCCGGTCGTCGGCAGCGCCATCACCCCCAGGCAGGGAATGGATCAATCCGCGCGTATACGGATGGAGCGGCCGCCTCAACACGGCATCCACCGAGCCGTGCTCCACCGCCCGACCCGCGTACATCACCACTACCTCATCGGCGGTTTCATTGACCACACCGAGATCGTGGGTGATCATCAAGAGGGACAATCCCCGGTTCGCGCGGAATTCGTTCAGGAGTTCAAGAATCTGCGCCTGGATAGTGACGTCCAGCGCCGTGGTGGGTTCATCGGCGATCAACAGCGCCGGCTCGCACGCCAGCGCCATGGCGATCATGGCCCGTTGCCTCATGCCGCCACTCAATTCATGGGGATAGGCCCGAAGACGGGCTTTCGGCGCCGGCATCCGCACCATTTCAAGGAGATCGGCGGCAGCCGCGCGCGCCGCCCTCCTGCTCATGCCCCGATGCCAGCGCAGCACCTCGCCGATCTGCTCGCCGATGGTGAAGACCGGATTGAGAGAACTCAGCGGCTCTTGGAACACCATGGCGATGCGGTCACCCCGGATGCGGCGCATTTCCTCCAGCTTCAACGCCAGCAAATCGCACCCGTCGAAGTATATAGAGCCTCCAATGATCCGGCCGGGCGGATCGGAAATAAGCCGCAGCACGGACAGGGCGGTGACGCTTTTTCCGCAGCCGCTTTCACCCACCAATCCGACGCATGCTCCCTTGGCGACGGTCAGGCTCAATCCATCCACCGCTTTCACCACTCCTTGCTCCGAAGAAAAATACGTCCGCAAGTCGTGAATGTTTAGCAGTGCCGGCATCAGTATCTTGAGAATGGTCCGTGAGCGGCGGCCGCGGCCTTGATCAGAACCCGTGCGATGGAACCCGCACCCGTGGCGTCGTCATGATCCACCGACTCCATATCGCTGCGCAATCGATTCCGCGCCGTAACGGGTGGCATAGGCACCACGGGAGATGCAGCCCCGCCGCGAGAAAAACACGGACGGCCCCGGCGGAGACGGGAATTCATTCAGCCTCTCTGGCTCGTACCTTCCACCGCGCACCACAATAAGGGCACCATCCTTCATGGCAGGTCTCCTGGACAAAGAAATGGCGCGAACAGCTCCAGCATGTGCGCTCCGTGAAGCCTTCCGGCAGCATGGGCCGCACCGACGCCGCAACCACCCCCGCGGCATCGGCGTCAAGCGCCTCAGGCGCGGCGCTGACTGGTTGCGATGCGGTTCCGCCGACCGTAATGATGTCCCTGATTTTGGCGAAGATTCCCGGTCCGAGCCGGGGCACGTTCATGATGTCCTCGATGCGCTTGAACGGACCATGCTCCCGGCGATACTCGACGATGGTCGCGGCGGTTTTCGGACCGATCCCGGGAATGCTCTGCAGCTCGGCCACGCTTGCCTTGTTTATGTCGCACTTCGCCGCGCAGGTGGCGGCGACGCCCACGATCACACAGAACAACAGAACGATGCGCGGCATGTCAGTCAGCCAACCTCGACGAGAGGTATCCTCCGGTCAACGCATCGATGGCAGCGGTCAACTCCTGCAGACGCAGATCGTTGCGTACCTGCTCCTCAATGGAGCGGGGTGGGTGCAACAGGTTGTCGATCTGCTGGCGGCGTCGATCGAAATAAAGCTTGGTGACATCGTCGACGATGTCCTGGCGCAGCTCCACCAAATTCTCCGACTCGCTCCTGACCCGCAACATGTCCGAATTGAACACGTATTCGCTTGTCTTCCAGGTGAAATCCACCCCGAATCCCCAGTCGTTATCCTTGTCCTCGTCGTAATCAAGATCATCCGGTCCGACAATGACGCTGCCTTCGTCGATCTCTATGTTGGAGGAGCGCCCGAAGCCTTCGTTGTCCTTCACATCCCAGTCCACCGACACCTTCACCTGTGGCATGAGTGCCTGGTTCCTGGCGCCGCTGCGCCATCGCGCCACTTCATCGGGGTAGATCATCGCGTACTCCACCGCCGCTTTTTGGATTTCGGCGATACTCGGTTCACCATTGAACTTCGCCATGATTTCCTCCAGCGTCATCTGGGGTTCCACCTGCAGGGGTTCGGTGGCGGAACCATATTGAGCGCTGGCGGTGGTCGAAATCATGTCCTTGATCTTGGTGAACAAGGACTCGCCGATACCCTTGACCTTCATGAGATCTTCGGGGACATTGAAGAGTCCGTTGGCCTGGCGGTAGTCGATGATTGACTGCGCCACCGATGTCCCGACGCCGGGCAGCGTGACCAGTTCATCCACGCCGGCCGTGTTGATGTTGATACGCGCCAGGGCTGATGAACCGGCAAGCAGAACCAGCCAGGCGGCACATAATACGAGAACCATGTTTCTTGCAGAACTAGTCATCACTTCCTCCCATGGCCGTTCCGGAGGCATCCGGGGAACCAACCCCGCCAACGGCCGGCGCAGAGCCTGCTCCACCGGTTAGCGAATCCAATTGAGCGTTGACTTCATCGAGTTCCAAACGAGTCTGCACCTGCCGTGCCAGGGAACGACCAGTCCCTCCGCCGGCGGTGTCATCCAGCAATTGTTGCCGCCTGATAAACAGCCTTGTGACGCGATCCAGCAGTTTCTTGCGGCTTTTCCACAGTTTTCTTGCCTCCACCGAGGCACGGACGGTATCGGGGTTGTGCAGCATCTTGCCAGGGAACCAGCTCAGATTGAGCGTGAAAAGGTAGGCGGACCGATCGCTCCGACCCCAGGTATAGCTGTCCGGACCGATGACCACCTCGTTATTCTCTATGGATATCGTGCTGGTGGCGGCCAGGTCGGTGTTGGTCCTGTCGTAGTAACGGAACGAGAACGTGGCTTTGGGCAGCACCTGGCAGGCGCGGGAATCAGTAAACCAGGCAGCCACTTCGTCCCGATCCATGAATGCGTGGCGTACGGCGGACCGCTGCAACACGAGCAGGTCGGCGTACTCTCCGGGAGCCAGGCCGGCTGAGACTCGCCCCGCGCCGGCTGGACTGGCGCCGGTGCGGAACGGACCATTTCCGGTTGCGCACCAGGCCTCGCCGGCGGCGAACGTCAGATTGAATACCGCCCCTTCACGCAGTCCTTGATTCACCGTCCGCCAGCGCGAGCCGTCCGCGGCGAGATGAAAAATCCCCTGGTCTCCGCATAAAACGATATCGGCGGGAGCGCCGGGGAATGATTGAACACGACGGATGCCGTCCGGCAGGCCAAACATCGTGAGAGCTTCCCAGCTATCACCGCCATCGGTCGAATGAAATACCTGCTCCCGGGTTGCAGCCAGCAACCGGCGGTCGGAAACCGCGAGGCAATCGATCAACTCATCACCGCCACGTCCGGCCGTCCGCATCAAAACCCTGGAGCCATCCTCCCCCCACGTGAACAACACATCCGGCATGACCGCCAGAATGCGCTTTGTGCCGGGGATGGAGTCGACTCCGTTGAGGCGCGGCCCACCGCCGGCAGCAGCAACATCCAAGTGCTGCCAGTCGGCGCCTCCGTCCAGGGACAGGAACAGGCCGTCAAGTGTACCCGCCGCCAGCAGATCGGCATCACCCGCCAGGCAGGTGACCACGCGTCGTTCCTCGCTCATACCGAGGCGCGCCTCGCGCCAGCTCACGCCTCGATCGGCACTGATAAACAGACCGGAGGAGCCGGCTACCGCCAGCCATTGGCCATTCTCACCAACCAGCAGCCTGTTCAGGCGTTCACGAGTTTGCAGGCCGGGGATCGGCACTTCCGCCGGCTCCGATACCACGTCCTCTCCCAGGACATGGTATCCCTCGCGCTCCACGAGGAACGCCAGATCATCATCCACATCGTCGAGGTCTTCCACGAACTCCTCTACGATACCAAGCTCCTTGAGCCGATCGAGATCCGTGATATCCACGTACAGATCCTCGTCGAGGGGCGCGGCTTCCTCTACCGGTTCACCCGTGGTTGGAGTCCGAGTGAACTCAGTGGGGAGCCGGAAAAGGCGCTCCCATAAATCACCGGCAGCGAGCTGGTACACTGAATCGGCGGTCACGCAGTACAGCCGCGAGCGGGCCGGATCGGTGGCGACATCATCGATACCGAGTTCGGGGATGCCGATTCCCGACCAGTGCCAAACCATCTCCGGCATGGCCGCGGAATCCTCCCCCAGTGCCGCGAGGCAACCGGTGCATTCCCCGGTCATGACCAGTACCAATATGAACAATGGCAAACAATTCAATAGTTTAATCATAGGAACCCAGTGGTCTGGACGGTCTCACAAGTGAAGCTAACCTAGCATGAGGGTATAGTGCTGTCAAGAACGGCGACGCTCCCTTTCTCCGACCTGTTCGCCGGAACGAAATCGACCGAAATCACTGTCGAACATGGGCCTTGTGCGAAGGCGGGGTACCCGTGACGACTCCGCCACGGCACCCCACGCTGAAAAACTGTGCCATAAAAACGGAGGCGGCCCCAGAAAGGGCGGCGGATTCGGGGAGGCGCGGGGCTGGAATTGACGACGCTCGTTTGCGGATCAACGGTGACTGTCCCCCGCACATTTGACAGTGTGGACCACGGTATGCTAGGTAGGCTTGAGGTGTTGGAGCGTGGCGGACCGAACGCCCCACGTCCCACAGGTGGAGCCTGTTTTTCAACGATATCATCCAGCGGAGTTGATCATGGGTCGCAGAGATGATTTTTACACGCGCTGCTCCTTCTGCGGCAAGAGCCAGGAAAACGTCAAGAAGCTTATTGCCGGCCCGGCGGTGTGCATCTGCAACGAGTGCATCCAGTTATGCTACGAGATTCTCTTCCAGGATGGCCAACCTGCGGATGCTGAAGCGCCCAAGCGGGAACAAGTGCTCAAACCAGCCGAGATCAAGAAATGCCTGGACGAGTACGTGATCGGCCAGGAGCGTGCCAAGCGGGTGCTGGCGGTGGCGGTTCACAACCATTACAAACGAATCACCATGAACAACGATGATGAAGTGGAACTGGAGAAGAGCAACATTGTCATGATCGGTCCCACCGGTTGCGGGAAGACGCTGCTGGCTCAAACACTGGCCCGGATCCTGAATGTTCCCTTCGCCATCGCCGACGCCACCACGCTGACGGAAGCAGGGTACGTGGGCGAGGACGTTGAAACGATCCTGCTGAAGCTCATCAACGCCGCCGGAGGTGACATACGCCGCGCCCAGCGCGGTATCATCTACATCGACGAAATCGACAAGATCAGTCGCAAGAGCGAGAATGTCTCCATCACCAGGGATGTATCCGGTGAAGGCGTGCAGCAGGCGCTGCTGAAGATCATCGAAGGAACGGTGGCGAGCGTACCGCCGCAGGGGGGGCGCAAACATCCTCACCAGGAGTTGCTGCAGATCGACACCACCGACATCCTGTTCATCTGCGGGGGCGCATTCTGCGGGCTGGAAAAAATCACCGAGCAGCGGCTCCGTAGAAAAGCCATCGGCTTCGGCGCCACCATCGAATCCCGAAGCAATGTCTCGATTGGGGACATACTGCGGCACGCCCAGCCGCAGGATCTCTTGAAATTCGGACTCATCCCCGAATTCGTCGGCAGGCTGCCCATCATCGTCACCCTGGAAGACCTCAATGAGGATGCATTGAAGAACATCCTCGCCACGCCTAAGAATTCTCTGATGAAGCAGTACATGAAACTGTTCGAGTTGGAGAACGTGAAACTTACGTTCACACCGGAAGCGCTGCAGGCCATCGCTCGGGAGGCCATTCAGCGCGACGTGGGGGCGCGGGGGTTGCGGGCCATCATGGAGGAACTGATGCTCGACATCATGTTCGAGCTGCCCTCCATCGACAACGTCCAGGAATGCGTGATCGACGAGGATGTGGTGATCGGAAAGAAGAAGCCTTTCCTGCTGGTGAGGAAAAAAGCCGGTTGATCTCAGGCTCGTTTGAAGCCGATACCCCTCAGGGACCGTACGACCATTCGATGACGCCCATCTCCCCCATCAAATCGGAGAAGTCCTTCTGCAGCAAGGCGCCATAAAAGAAGATGTCGGTGACCGGACCACCGGCATCGGGCCAATCGATGCGGTCGATGATGGACTCGGTCTTGATGCCGGTGGGCACGTCCTGCCAGGCGTAATCGAATTCCGGCGGGTAGAAACCCCACGAGGGCCAGAACCAGTATCCTTCACCGTAGGCGAGCACGACGCACAGGGGCACGGTGTAGATGGGAGCATCGGGATTGCTTATCCTGGCATCGAGAAAGAAGGGATCGCCGGCGCTGAAATGGGTGGCGGGCATGATCAGCGCAACACCCAGCGGACCGATCACGGGCGTCGGTGACGGCACCGGTGTGGGGGTGGCCGGCATGGTGGATTCGTCGATGTCCAGACGATAGGCATGGAGACGCAGGTCGTCCGTGTATCCGGTGGTGGACAGCACCAGTTCGGTGAGTTCAGTGGCGGAGTACCATTTATTGGCGGGGCAGTACCAGGAGGTGAGTTCCGTGGCGCCGGTGCTGCCGGCAGTGGTACGGTAACTCTGGCATGAGTTCACCGTTTCGACGCCATCGGTGTTCAGTTGGAAGGCGACGTGTTCCTCGGCCTCGATATGTTGATTGACCACCAGGGGATCACCGAATATGGAGACATCCAGGACCAGGTCGCCGAACAGGTAGTTGTCATGAGACATTGACCAGGAGTCGCCAACCGCCACGGGGAAATCGAAATCACGCAGGGGCGGATCCATCTCATGGGCGAAGGTGAACTGGACACTGCCGATGTGCTGCCAGTTGTTGAATATGTAGGCCCAGGCCTCGCCCGAAACGACGGTGAGCCGGCGGGCGGCGGCCAGTTCGCTGGCGGTGACCCAGTAATCTCCGTTGATGGTGCCATTGCGCAGTTCCACCTGAGTATCGAGGGTGATTGGTTCCCAAATCCGGACATTGCCGGTGGCGGTGACAGTGCCGGCACAGCTCAGCAGGTAACAGTCGTAAGTCCCTTGCCCGCCATGTGTCAATGTCTGGTTGCCCTGCCCTTCGACGGCGAGTTGGAATGTATCGGCGGTGAAGGTGAGATCAAATTCACCCCCCGCATAGTCGCCGGAGGCGTGGAAGATCAGTGAGCCATTGAAGATTCTCCCCACCTCCCAACTCGGGAGCGGTTCATCGGCACGGGTGAATCCACCTGCCATGAGTGAGAGAGAAAATACAAGCGCAAACGATCGAAAGCCCATCGGCCACCTCCAGCTGGGAAATCCGCACGCATCTTGTTTGCATCGTGTTGGGTACCATGTGGGGAGATCATTGTCAATAGCGGCATGCCGAGATTGGTAGTGAATGGTAGTCATGATAGACACTTAGCGGTTCTCCCCACGACTCGGCGAAGGTCCCTGCCGGCCGCTCCGTCCCTTGACATGATTGTGAGCATAGGGTAGCTTGGTAGCGGTAGACGCAGAGAAACACGTTATATTCGATACACCAACAGGTTGCCTCCCGGAAGCAGTTTGGGAGCAGATATGGAACAGGTAGAGCCGGATGAACAACAGAATTGGTGAAATGCTGCTGAAGTCGGGTAGTATCACTGCACCGCAACTCCAGCAGGCGATCGAGGTGCAGAAGACTACCAAGGACCGCCTTGGAAGTATTCTGGTGAAATTGGGATTTCTCAAAGAGGAAGAGCTTACCGAAGCGCTGGCGAGCCAGTATGGAGTGCCCCCTGTCAACCTGGCGAATTTCGATATAGAGCCATCGGTCATCAAGTTGATCTCCGCCGATGTGGCGCGCAAGTATCACCTGATTCCCGTGTCCCGTACCGGTTCGGCAATCACCATTGCCATGGCGGATCCCACCAACGTATTCGCGCAGGATGACATCAAGTTCATGACCGGCTACCACGTGGAGCCGGTGGTGGCGTCGGAGGTGTCCATCGAGGATGCCATTCGCCGTTATTACGGCACCGGCAAGAGCATTGTGAGCGTTTCCACGGACGTAGGGCATCCCATCGAATTCGAGGATCTGGAGGATATCAAGGGATTCGAGGATGCGGGTGGTGTGGAGCCGGAGGAAAACCTGCTGGCGATCGGTGACTTCGATGATCTGGTGTCGGAGACGATGGACGAGATCGAGGTGATCGAAGATGGCGGCGACGATGATGTGATCACGCTGGAAAGCGACATGGAAGCGCCCATCGTGAAGCTGGTTAACGGTATCCTCATCAAGGCCATCAACATGGGTGTGAGTGATATTCATTTCGAGCCGTACGAAAAACAGTTCAGGGTGCGGTACCGGCTGGACGGCGTGCTGCGCAAGGAACTCGGTTTGCCGTTGAAGATCCGGAGCGCTGTCACGTCGCGTCTCAAGATTATGTCCAGCCTGGACATTTCCGAGAAGCGACTGCCGCAGGACGGCCGCATCAAGATGCGGTTGGGTCCGAAGCGGGAGATTGATTTTCGTGTATCCACACTGCCCACCATTTTCGGGGAAAAGATCGTGCTTCGGATCCTGGACAAATCCAACCTGGAAATCGACATGACCAAGTTGGGTTTCGAAGCGCAGCAGTTGGCGGAATTCCAGGAGGCGATCCACAAGCCGTACGGCATGGTGCTGGTGACCGGCCCTACGGGCAGCGGCAAAACCACCACGCTGTATTCGGCATTGAGCCAGCTGAACACCATTTCAGAGAACATCATGACCGCCGAGGACCCGGTGGAGTATAACCTGCCGGGCATCAACCAGGTGCAGATGCACGATGCCATCGGGTTGAACTTCGCCGCCGCGCTCCGGTCATTCCTGCGCCAGGATCCGGATATCGTCATGGTGGGTGAGATCCGCGATTTCGAGACCGCCGAGATTGCCATCAAGGCGGCCTTGACCGGTCACTTGGTGCTGAGCACCATCCACACCAACGATGCTCCCAGCACCATCACCAGGCTGCTGAACATGGGCATCGAGCCCTTCCTGGTGGCATCGTCGCTCATCCTGGTGCAGGCGCAGCGCCTGACGAGACGGATCTGCAAGAACTGCGCGGAGCCGGTCCACGTCCCGCCGGAGGCGCTGTTGGACATCGGATTCTCCGAGGATGAAGTGGAGGACATGGTGGTGTACAAGGGCAAGGGCTGTTCAACCTGTGGCGATACGGGGTACAAGGGCCGCATCGCCCTTTTCGAGGTCATGACGGTCTCCGACGAGGTCCGGGAGCTGGTGTTGCGGGGTGCCTCCAGCATGGAAATCAAGGAAACCTCCATCGCGCTCGGGATGCGTTCCCTCCGCGAATCCGGGCTGCAAAAAATCCGCGAAGGCATCACCACCGTAGAGGAAATCGTCCGCGTCACCTTCGGGAATTGAGGTGCGATCATGTTGAGTCTCACCACGCTGTTATCCATCATGCTGGAGAAGAACGCCACGGATCTTCATTTGACCACCGGCGTTCCGCCCCACATCCGGATTGACGGGCTGCTGGTGCCGCTGGATCAATTCCCGCCGCTCGGTCCCAAGGAGACCAAGCAGTTGGCATACAGCATCCTGTCGGATATTCAGAAACACAAGTTCGAGGAAGACAAGGAGCTTGATTTCTCTTTCGGCATCAGGGGATTGAGCCGTTTCCGCGCCAATGTGTACAACCAACGCGGCGCGGTGGCGGCGGCCATCCGCTCCATCCCCTTCCGCATCCCCAGCTTCGATGAATTGGGATTGCCCAAGGTGGTGGCGGATTTTTCCATCAAACATCGCGGTCTGGTGCTCATCACCGGCCCGACCGGTTGCGGCAAATCCACCACGCTGGCCGCCATCCTCGACAAGGTCAACCGCGAACGCCAGGTACACATCGTCACCATCGAGGATCCCATCGAATACCTGCACCAGCACGAAAAATGTGTTGTCAACCAGCGCGAGATCCTGGCCGATACCAAGAGTTTCGCCGCCGCGCTGCGCTCGGTGCTGCGCCAGGATCCGGATGTGATCCTGATCGGCGAGATGCGTGATCTGGAGACCATCAGCTCAGCGCTGCGCTGCGCCGAAACCGGTCACCTGACCTTCGCCACCCTGCACACCAACTCGGCGGTGCAGACCATCAACCGCATCATCGATGTATTTCCGCCTCATCAGCAGCAACAGGTTCGCACGCAGTTGTCCTTCGTGCTGGAAGGCGTGGTCTGCCAGGCGCTGATCCCCAAGAAAAGCGGCAAGGGCCGGTCACTGGCACTGGAGATCATGACCCCCAACGATGCCATCCGCAACCTTATCCGCGAGGACAAGGTGCATCAGATTTACTCATCCATGCAGGCAGGACAGGACAAGTACGGCATGCGCACCATGAACCAGTCGCTGGTGGAACTTTATATTCGCAAACAAATTTCGCTTGCGGAAGCGCGGGCACGTACCGAGAAGCCACAGGAATTCGAACAGATGTTGGTGAAACTCGGCGAGTACACTGAGGAGAAAATTCGCACCAGGTACGGCCGGAGCGGCAGCCGCGCCGCGACATGAGCCGCCGGGTCTGCCCGGTGAGGGAGGAATAAGGGATGCCTGAATTCAAGTGGGTCGGAAAGGATCAGGACGGCAAGGAAGTCAAGGGCGTGATGATGGCTGACAATGCCGATCTGGTACGCCTGCAACTGCGCCGGCAGAAAATCACCCCCAGCAAGGTGAAACCGAAGCTGAAGGACGTCAAGATTGTCATCCCCGGTCTGTCATACCGGGTCAAGGACCGCGACCTGGTGGTCTTCACGAGGACCTTCGCCACCATGGTGGATGCCGGTCTGCCCCTTGTGCAGTGCCTGGAAATCCTATCGACACAGACGGAGAATCCGGTTTTTGCAAAGGCCATCAATGATATCCGTCAGAACGTCGAATCCGGGTCCACCTATGCCGACGCCCTGCGGAAGCATCCCAAAATCTTCAGCGAACTGTACTGCAACATGGTGGAAGCCGGGGAGACGGGCGGTATCTTGGACACTATTCTGAACCGTCTTTCCGCCTACATGGAAGCATCCATCACCCTGAAGCGCCAGATTAAATCAGCCATGGTTTATCCCATCGCCATCATGACCGTCGCCTTACTGGTGGTGATCCTCATGATGTGGAAGGTCTTGCCGACCTTCGCCAAGATCTTCGTGCAGTTAGGCAGCACCCTCCCCCTTCCGACGCGCATCGTCATCGGTATCAGCGAATTCGTGCAGTCATATATCGCCCTCATCATCCTGGCGATCATCGGTCTCATCATCGGTATCCGGCAGTTCTACAAAACCGAAAAAGGCGCCAGGCTCCTCGATGCCGTGCTCCTCAAGACGCCGGTCTTCGGACCGCTCCTCAGAAAGGTGGCGGTCGCCAAATTCACGCGCACCCTGGGCACCCTCATCAGTTCCGGCGTGCCTATCCTGGATGGCCTTGAAATCACGGCAAAGACCGCCGGCAACAAGGTCATCGAAGAAGCGGTCATGAAGACCAGGGTGAGCATCAGCGAAGGTAAATCCATCTCCGATCCGCTGGCTCAGACCGAGGTGTTTCCGGCCATGGTGGTGCAAATGATCGCGGTCGGGGAATCCACCGGTGCCCTCGACTCAATGCTGGATAAAATCGCCGACTTCTACGACGAAGAGGTGGATATCGCCGTCTCGAACCTCACCAAGATGCTGGAACCGTTGATCATGATGTTCCTCGGCGTGGTCATCGGCGGCCTGGTGTTGGCCATGTATCTGCCGATGTTCAAGATGATCGGTGACATGAGTCAGAAGATATCGAGCTGACCGGCACAGCGGGAACATGACGGCGACAGTACCGACCGGGGGGGGCGACGCCCCTGGAGAACCGGTTGAATCGTGAACGCAGCGACGCAGGATAGAGTACATCTCCCGAGAAGCGAATACGACCTGGCCGCCAAGGTCAGGATCATGATCGGGATGCGCCTGCTGATCGCGCTCATCATGCTCATCGCCGCCGGGATCGCCCATTACATCGCCCTGCAGGAGCACGCCGGCCTGGGCATCCTGGAGACCAACACGATCGCCGGCCTGTTCGTCTACGTTTCCATCACCATGCTGCTCCTGTCCATCGGCTACCTCCTGTACTATCCCCGTTGCCCCAACATGCGTTTTTTCGCCCATATCCAGATGACCATCGATCTCTTCCTCGAAACCATGATCATTTTCGCGCTGGGAGGCAGCGGTGGACCCTTCACCATCCTGTACATCCTGACTATCGTCAGCGCCAGCATCATCCTCGGCGGCAACAGCAGTATCCTGTTCGCCGGACTCGCCGCCGCGCTCTACCTCTGGCTCGCCCTCGCCGGCATGTTCGACGTTCAGATCTTCAACCTCAGGCAGCGCATCGGCGTACTCAACCTCCCTAAAAACCTCGTCTTCTATTTCATGGTCACCAATCTCGGCGGCTTCTTCATGGTTGGATACCTGAGCCAGTACGCCACGGAGAGCATGCGCAAGACCGATGACCTGCTGGCCATGCATATCGATCACTACGAGGATCTCCGGTTTCGCCTGCGGCATATAATTCGCAGTATTCAAAGCGGACTGATGACGGTCAACCTGGAAAGAACGGTGCACATCCTCAATCCGGAAGGGGAAAGGCTGCTGGGTCGCCGCGAGGAAGACGTAGCCGGCAAGCAGGTGGATGGATTGTTTCCGGAACGGATTATACGCCGCATCAGGAGACTGCTGCATGACAGTGAGGCGGCCTCGGCATATTCAGAGGAAATCACATATGACCGGGATGGTGAGTCCATACCGCTCAGCTTCACCATTTCCCTGTTGCGCGATGAGCAGAATCGCAAGAAAGGCATCCTGCTTTTGTTTCAGGACATGGCCAAGATCCGGCAATTGGAATTCCACAAACAGATGGCCGACAAGTGGGCGAGCATGGCGGAGCTGGCGGCCAACATCGCGCATGAAATCCGCAATCCGCTGGCGGCCATGACCGGCAGTATTGAACTGCTGAGTGAAAATCCAAACCTGGACGAGAAGGATCAGCGGCTCATGCGGGTGGTGATGCGGGAATCGCAGCGACTCAACCGGCTCATCACCGACTTCCTTGACTATTCACGCCCCATGGCGTTGAAGATCGAACCCCGCGATCTCAATGAAATCCTCAACGGCATACTCACCATGCTGCGGGCCAGCAGGCCGGAAGGCTCCAACCTCATCCTGAGCATGCGCACCACGCACAAGGAACTACCCGCGCTCGTCGACCTGGAAAAAATCAACCAGGTGTTCTGGAATCTCATCAAAAATGCCATGGAAGCCATGTCCGACAGCGGCACCCTGACAATCAGCACGTCCTATCGCTGGCTGTCGCCACCATCGTCGACATTGATTGATGCGGGTGAACTGCAAGGGGGGATCGAGGATGGTCACGAGAAGGGGGACGTGCTGTTCGCCTGCGTGAGCGTCGAGGACAGCGGCAGCGGCATCCGTCCCGAACAGATGGAAGGTATCTTCAATCCTTTCACCAGCTACAAGAAAAGCGGTACGGGTTTAGGATTGGCCATCAGTTATCGTATCATCGAAGGTCATTCGGGTCATTTTGCCGTGGCCAGCCGGATTGGAACAGGTACCACCTTCCATGTCCTGCTGCCGTCCCGGCCCAGTGGAGGAACAGCATGAGTCCCAGTATTCTTGTCGTCGATGATGAGCAAAGCATGCTCGATGTCCTGTCGGTGATGCTGGAGAAAGACGGTCACACCGTCTATACCGCATCCTCGGGAATGCAGGCGCTGGAGCTGCTCGACCGCGATGGTTCGTTCGAACTCGCCATCTCCGACATCCGCATCCCGGATATCGACGGCATCTCCCTGCTGCGCCGCTTTAAAAGCATGGCTCCCAGCATGGATGTGATCATGATAACCGCGTTCAGCTCAATGGAAACCATGGTGGAAGCGCTCAAGGAGGGAGCCTCGGATTACATCATCAAACCCTTCGGCAAGGATCAGATGCGTATCGTGGTGCGCCGAGTCATCGAGCAACGCAAACTGCGTGAAGAAAATATCTTCCTGCGCAGGCGGCTGCAAACCCGCTATGGCAAGCAAGAAATCATCGGCACGAGCCGGCAGATCAAGGAAATTTTCAATACCATCAAGCGCGTCGCCGATCTTCCGAGCACCGTACTTATCACCGGTGACAGTGGTACCGGCAAGGAACTGGTGGCATCCGCCATCCACTACTCCGGTATCCGCGGTACGCAGCCTTTCGTGACCGTGAACTGCGGCGCACTGCCCGAAACCCTCCTGGAAAGCGAATTGTTCGGGCACAAAAAGGGAGCGTTCACCGGTGCTATCGACAACAAGCAGGGTTTACTTGAATTCGCCAACCACGGCACGTTCTTCCTTGATGAAGTGGGTGACATGAGCCCGGCGGTCCAGGTCAAGCTGCTGCGCTTCCTTAATGACAAGAAGTTCAAGCGGATCGGCGGTATCAAGGACATCTCGGTGGACGTGCGCATCATCGCCGCCACCAACCGCAGCCTGGAATCCCTTATCAAAGAGGGAAAATTCCGCCAGGACCTGTTCTATCGGCTGAACGTGATCCCCGTCCATATCCCCCCGCTTCGTGAACGGCGGGAGGATATTCCAATGCTGGTGGAGCACTTCCTCGACAAATACTGCCGACAATGCGGCGCCGGCAAGAAGACGGTCGCGCCGGATGCGCTGCAAACACTCATCTCGGCCGACTGGCCGGGCAATGTGCGGGAACTGGAGAATGTCCTGGAACGTATTGCCGCGCTGGAACCGGGACCGGTACTGCACAATGAACATCTGCCGCCCCATATCCGCCTGTCGGATGCGTCGTCGCCCCTGAGCAACGAACGGATTTTGAACCGGTTCCAAAAAGAAGGCATTGATCTGGATGAATTTCTCGATACTATGGAAAGGGATCTCCTGGAAAAAGCCCTGGAGACATCGAACGGCGTGAAGAAGGCGGCAGCCAGGCTGCTCAATGTCAGTTTCAGGTCGTTTCGATACCGCCTGGAGAAACATGGTATGGACAAACAGGATGATCCAGGCGAAAGTGTTTGATTGTTGAACATTCCTCGGGAGGGGTAAAGGAATCATGTGCGCACTCATGGGAAACCAATCGGGAAAGGCTGATTCGAAAACACCGGTGATCATCGCGCTGGTTCTCGCCGCGTTGCTCATCTTCCTTGCCACCAAGTTCGTGCCACCCTACATGGCGCAACTGGACTTCAAGGAAAAGGTGATCAAGATCGTCAACTGGGACAGGTTCTTCAACGGCGCCACACCCCCCACGGTCGATTCGGTGGTCGAGCAGATCCGCCAGACAGCACAGCAGATGAAGATCCCACTGGATGAGAAGAACCTCGTGGTGACCGAACTGGATGACAAACGTATCCAGGTGAAACTGCACTACATCCGCGAAGTCAAGCTGCCGTTGTATGGTGTGTACAAGTGGCGGTTCGAGATATTCAAGGTCC
This sequence comes from candidate division CSSED10-310 bacterium, assembly GCA_016932295.1. The sequence goes on along the minus strand of JAFGDC010000098.1, from coordinate 1,993 downwards.
AGGACCTCTAGCCAAACCCGTTCGCACTGATCGGCAGCACCGCTGAATCAGCCGGCAAACCGCCCGGTGGCTGGGGATGCGGTGGTGAGCCCAACTGGACGGTTCAATTCAAACGGGTTATAGTGCGTTACTCTTGTGTATCCCGCCGCCGGCCCTGGCCGAGTGCGGAGTAAGTCGAGACGGCCGGCGTACGCACCGTAGCGGACGCTGGAACGGAACCGGTGGATGTCCATCGGGAACTGGTGACCCCGGCAAGGAATATTCATGAAACTCTCGGTAGTGATTCCTGTTCTGAATGAGCGCGCCACCATCGGCGATATCATCCAGCGGGTCCGCGCCGTTCCCGCCGTCCACGAAATCGTGGTTGTGGACGATGGCTCCACGGACGGCACCACGGAAGTACTCGCCGGCCTGGGTGATTCGATCACCGTGCTCCGTCATGAACGCAACCGCGGAAAGGGCGCCGCCATCCGCACCGGGCTCGAGGCGGTGACCGGCGACATGGTGATCATTCAGGATGCGGATCTCGAGTATGATCCACAGGACTACATGCCCATCATGGCAACCATGCTGGAAAAGCAGGCCCGCGTCGTATACGGGAGTCGCATTCTGTCCCACTCCCGCATGTCATATCTGCGCTTCTGGCTGGGCGGACGATTCATCACCTGGTGCTGCAACCTGCTGTACGGCAGTTCTCTGACGGACGAACCCACCTGCTACAAGATGATCGAGGCAGACCTGCTGCGCCAGTTGGATCTGAAAGGTAACGGCTTCGAATTCTGCCCGGAAGTGACGGGCAAGATACTGCGGTGCGGGATACCTATTTATGAAGTGCCGATACGCTATGCTCCCAGGACGATCGAGGAAGGGAAAAAGATCCGTTGGCGCGATGGATTGACCGCGCTGTGGTATCTCGTGAAGATACGGTTCAGCCGACCCCCATGCGTAAGTCGATCATACGGGACTGCCGAACCAGGTCGGTGAAGGCCGTAACATCCAACAGTCGGCTGGTGAGCGCCAAGCGCCCGCAAGCTCTGGCAACACTCATTTTAAGCTCCCCGACATTGCCCGGCCAACTGTAATTGAGCAGGAAATCCAGGGATGCCTCGGAGAATCCTCCAGGCGCCCGGTTGCGGGCAGCCAGTACCTCGTTGAGGAAATGGTACGCCAGGGCGGGAATGTCGGATGTCCGGTCACGCAAAGGGGGAAAATCGAGGCTCAAACCGTTGATCTCATCGTACAACCGGCTGGAGAACTGCCCGGAATGAGCCTGAGAAGCCAGGTCATAGGAAGATGCGAACACGATGCGCCAGTGCTTCACCTCGCGCTGTATCGGACCCTGCTCGCCACTGCGGACGATGTAGTACATCGCATTCTGTAACTGGGGATCCAGGAATCCCACCTCGTCAAAGAACAATGTCAGCAACATTCGGCCGGTGTGCAGATACCTCCGGCCGGCCAACTCCCGGCTGACCGTCATGCAACCGGTCTTGATCAACCTGCGAATGATGTGGATTGGCAGCGGCATGCGACCGGCACAGAACAAGAGCAGGTGATTGCGCACCGTCAGATCCCAGTCCGCCAGACGCTGCAGGCGATGACAGCGGATCTTCAGAAAATACCCGCGGTCCTTGCTGCTCATCGAATGGATGATTCGCGCCAAAAACTCCCGCCCGGTACCGTATTCGCCGCGGAATAACATCGGTCCAAGATAATTCGATGCATATCCCGCGAACGTCTGCATCTGAGCAGTGAAGCTGCTGACTCCACGAATCTCATCGATTCCAACTCGTCTGTCATCCATCATCAACCCCCGTTTCCCGATCTAATAACCGGGGTTCCGCCACCTGCCTCTGGCGGCGGAACCTCGGCACCTGCCGCCGGTCCACATACCGGCTCGAACCACTCACCCACCAGGCGATCCGTTACCTTACCACCAGTTCCATCACCGCGTGGAACCACGTGTCGAAAGACTGCATCCATGAATCCGTAT
>JAFGDC010000097.1 GCA_016932295.1 candidate division CSSED10-310 bacterium | reverse complement strand
GGTTCACCCATGAAGAGGCGAAGGATCTCGCCATCGTGCTGCGGGCGGGTGCCCTGCCGGCGCCGGTGAGCTACCTCGAAGAACGATCCGTGGGTCCGTCCCTCGGGCGTGACTCCATTTCCAAGGGCATCAAGTCGATCATCATCGGTGGCATCATTGTGCTGATCTTCATGGTGGTGTACTATAAAGTATCGGGTTTGATCGCCAACTTCGCCCTGCTGCTCAACGTGGTGTTGATTACCGGGGCGCTGGGCGCTTTGCATGCAACGCTCACCCTGCCGGGCATAGCCGGCATCATTCTGACCATCGGCATGGCGGTGGATGCCAACGTGCTCATCTACGAACGGATCAAGGAGGAACTCAGGCTGGGAAAGACCATCAGAACGGCGGTCGAAGCCGGTTTTTCAAGGGCGTTCCTGACGATCCTCGATGCCAACGTGACCACGCTGATCGCCGCGGCCGTCTTGATGAATTTCGGTTCCGGACCGGTGCGTGGATTCGCGGTGACACTTACGTTCGGTATCGTGTCCAGCATGTTCACCGCGCTCTTCGTTTCGCGGCTCGTTTTTGACCTGATTCTACAGAACCGCACCATTACCACCCTCAAGATCTGAGCAATGCTGGGTGCTGAGCAGGAGGCATAAGAGATGGAGCTTTTCAAGAATACCAAGTTCGACTTCGTGGGCCGGCGCCGCATTGCGATGGCGGTCTCCACCCTGGTCATTGTAGCGGGGATCATATCACTTATCATCCAGGGCGGACCGAATTACGGCATTGACTTCACCGGTGGACTCCTCGTCCAGGTCAAGTTCGATCAGGCGATAAAAGTGGAACCTATTCGGGATGCGATGCGGGAAATAAATCTGGGGCAATCTATCATTCAGCATTTCGGCGAGCGCGACGAGGTGCTCATCAGGGTGGTGGCGAAGGGTTCGGATACGGATGAGTCGGTTGTCGCCAAACAGATCGAGACCACGCTGAAGGAAAAATTCGGGGAGAATTCGGTGGAAATCCGCCGGATCGAGATGGTGGGGCCCCGCATCGGCGAGGAGCTGCGCACCTCGGCGCTGCTGGCCATTGGTGGCGCAATTGTCGGCATTCTGATCTACATAGCGTTCCGGTTCGACCTGTTGTTCGGTATCGCCGCGATCATCGCCCTGATCCATGATGTGCTCGTCACGATCGGCTTGCTGTCCATCACCCACAAGGAAGTTGATCTGACCGTGGTTGCCGCGGTCCTCACCATCGTGGGTTATTCGCTCAATGACACCATCGTGGTGTTCGACCGGATCAGGGAGAATCTCCGGTTGGTCCGGAAACAGGGGTACCCCACCCTCATCAATGACAGTCTCAATCAGACCCTGAATCGGACTCTGCTCACCTCCCTCACCACGTTACTGGTGGTGGCCTGCCTGTTCCTGTTCGGCGGCGAGGTAATCCACAATTTTTCCTTCGCGTTGCTGGTCGGTGTCGTGGTCGGCACCTATTCTTCCATTTTCGTGGCCAGCCCAATCCTGGTTGAATGGCACAGTTTCCGCAATAAAGCCAAGGGAAGTCATTCAGCGAAGGCTGGCAAGGTTGTCAGGCAGGACACAAAGAAGCGCGGTTAACCCGGTGCCGGCACGCCTGTGTTTGATTCCTTCATCGCCACGGTAACCGGGTACAATCCCCGCGCCGATACCGGCTTGTTGTACGAGATCGGCAGGATGCTGGAGCGCTTGCCCGAGAACTCGCTGGAGCCGTACTCATTTTACGCCCTGGGGATTCAGAACGCGCAACTGCTGGCGGCACTGCAGACGGATGTTCATACCCTGGGTGCCGCCATGCTGCTGCCCGCCTGTGATCGGCAGGCGCTCGCCCTGGACAGGGTCGCCACCCAGTTCGGTTCACACCTGACGGAGCTTGTCCGGAGCACCCTGCACCTGGGCAGGTTGCCATATATCCCATTCGGCGAACGGCATGCCAAGAATTTTCGGCATCTTCTCCGCCATCGCGCCGAGGATTATCGATCGATTCTCCTGTTGTTGTCGTGGCAGGCGGTGGTGCAGCGGCAACGCGCGCTGGCCGCGGCTCCCGTACCCCCGGATGATGGTTCACTGGAGTATATCGAAGAGATCCTGATCCCGCTGGCTGATGAGTGGAGCATTGCGGTGCTGAAGCGGCAGTTGGACGACATTTTGTTGTATTGGCGGAGTCCCGATGTATACACGAGGCTGGCGGGCAGTATCGCCGCACGAACCGCCGGCGCTGATGCACTCGTGCGCTCCTTCTCCCGGCGGTTATCGACGATGTTGGAGGAGAAGGGTATCGATGCCAGGATAAGCGGCCGGGTGAAGACGGTCGCCAGCACATGGTTCAAGATCGAGCACCGGGTCGGTTCCCTGGAGGAGGTGTACGATCTGATTGCCGTAAGAATCCTGGTTGAGCGGGAGGAACTCTGTTACGACGTCATTTCGCTATTGCATGCCAATTGGGAGTACCTTCCCGAGAAGTACAAAGACTACATCAAGCAGCCGAAGCAAAACGGGTACCAGTCGATCCACAGCACCATCCTGGGACCGGGTGACAGGCACATGGAAATACAGGTGCGGACATTCGAGATGCACGTCCAGGCCGAGCGTGGTGTTGCGGCTCATTGGTATTACAAGAAGCAGATCGGCCGTGGCCAGTTGCCGCAGGCCACCGCCGACAGCAAGCGGTCCGGCCGGAAAGATGACACCATCTTCGTGATCACGCCGAAGGGTGAGATCATCGCCTTGCCCGAGGGGGCCACCGGTTTGGATCTGGCATTCGCGATTCATAGTGAAGTCGGTTTTCGGGCTACCGGGGTCCGAATCCATGAGTCATTCGTGTCATTGCGGAAACCGCTCGCCAGCGGCGATGTGGTGGAGGTGGTGACCATGCCGCGCGGCAAACCAAGCAAGGACTGGCTGTCATTCGTGAAGACCAGGAATGCCAGGGAAAAGATTGAGCGCTGGTTTGCCCGGGAGGGGGAGTCGAGGCTGGCGGACAAGGGAACGCAGATCCTGGCCAGGCAGGCGAAGCGCCTTGGCTACACCATTACCCGCCTCGAGAAGGAAGGGTATCTTCGCGAGTTGGTGCAATCCTTCCGGGCGCCTGATCTGCACCGGCTGGTGGTGCAGTTGGGACGTGAGCCACAAACCGCGGATCGTGTGTTGGAGCGCTTGCTCGCCCTCGTCAAGCCCAAGGTTGAGGGGGGAAAGATCGAGCGCAGGCAGCCGGTCCGGGAGACGGCCGCTGCCCCATCCGTGGTGGTCGATCCGGCGTACTTGTCGCAAAGGGTGCTTGTCGAGGGAAAGGCCGGCTTGCGGCCGAAGTTATCGCGTTGCTGTAATCCTCAGCCGCCCGATGCAATCATCGCCTTCATCACCCGCGGCCGGGGTGTGACCATCCATACCACCAGTTGCCCGAATATCAAGCGACTCATGGCTCAGGCCGAAAGAATCCGCCGCGCCGAGTGGGATACCGACCGATCGCCATCATCTCCGCGTGAGGATGAGTGAACGGAGTCGGTTCGGTCAAGCCTTGCTCACCTTGTTGGCGTGCAAACATCTGGTGCAGATGGTGAGCCGTTGGGAGCGTCCATCCACCACTACTCTGACTTTTTGAAGATTGGGCAACCAGCGCCGGCGGCTGACATTGTGGGCGTGGCTGATCTTGTTTCCGTACAATGGTTTCTTGCCGCAGATTTCACATTTTCTGGCCACAGTTCTACCTCCTGCGAAGAGTCACGAATAGATATCAGAAAAATTCAGACAAGGCAACCAATAAGAGCGCTGTGCTTTCGTTTCGATATAAGGATTCCGGCTCGGATTCTGTCTGCCGGTGGTAGTGCCGGGGGGTGCGTTCTCCATGGGGTCGTACCCGGAATCTTGTAATGATCGTCGTGATGCGTTGGCTTCCAATCTTCCACGGCAGCCAGGCGAGGCTCTCTTTCCAATGGGGTCGTACCCGGAATCCTGTAATGTTCGTCGTGGTGCGTTGGCTTCCAATCTTCCACG
>JAFGDC010000096.1 GCA_016932295.1 candidate division CSSED10-310 bacterium | reverse complement strand
CCGGCAGCAATGAACGACCAGGTCCGCCGGCGCCGACGCTTGCCGCAAATACGCCACAGCCTCCTTCACCGGCTTCCGTTCATGCTCACCGGGAATGTGATGCAGGAAGGGGATCCTGCTGTTGTAGACGCCCGGCAGGCTCACGATCTCCAGGAGCACCAGCACGGCCGGCATCATTCGCCACCGGCGGGAGCGCCCGTATCCATGGGCGGTGATCAGCAGCAACGGCGGCAGGGCGTAAAGCAGGTAACGGTCGAGATACATAGGGTACCATTGCGACAGGATAAACACGATGGCGATGGGTGGGACCGACAACAGCCACGGCAGCAGCCAATGAAGCGCGCGGTCCCGCACCAGGCGCACCAGACCAGCCAGGCAACCGGCCACCACCATGAGCGCCGCAGGCCAATACACGACACGGAACGAGTGGAAACCCGCGGCGAAATTCTTGAGGGTGTAGAACAGGCTCCTGATGCCGGGGCGTGGGATATACGTGGTGACGTAGTCCACGGTCGTTCCCAGGTGGGATTCGAAGAAAACCAGCAGCCATGGCACGTACAGGAGGGTGACCAGGGCACCGAACCAGACCGCCCGACCGATGCGGCGTTCTTCATGGAACTGGCTTATCGCGATATAGCACCCCACCATCAGCACCGGCAGGAACAGGTAGTAATGGAGATACAGCATGGCCGCGCCGGTCACTGAAAGCGCCGCCAGCAGGCCTGTCGAGGGACGATCGGCGCAGCGGCCGGCCACTACCGCGGCGAGCAGGACCATGCAACAGTTGAGCGCATACATCTTGATTTGTTGCGAATAATAGACATGGAGCGGTGAGCAGGCCAGCAGGAGGGCGGCCCAGAGACCGGCGCCGGGCGAGCGCAGTTGTCTGCCCAGCAGGTAGACGAGCGGTACGGCGGCGGCGCCGAAAAAAACGCTCAGCAGGCGTAAGAAGACGTAATCGCGGCAGATGGAACCCCACGAGTACAGCAGCAGGTAGAAGAGCGGCGGATTGTTGCTGAGAGACGCGCCGTTCAGCAGTGGCGCGAGTTCTTGAGACTGAAAATAGCACAGCGCCTCATCGAACCAGGGGGCGTAGGCATCAAGGGAGTGCAACCGCAAGAGCACGGCGGCGGTGGTTATCCCTATCAGAAGCAACAGGTGGAAGCGACGACTGATCCAGGTCATGTTCACCCCGGAGCGAAGGTTTCGAACGGTTCGAGTATACTAGGCCGGAGCATGGGCTGCCAGCGGACAGGCCTGCGCACACACCGGGATCCGTCCGCCACCCCAAATCCCCCGCCTGAATTCTCCCGGGGGCTCCACAGCCGCCTCCTGACATGACCGCCGTCATCATGATGGTGAATGGTAACAACGGGATTGTGATATCTTCTCAATGAGATACCAAAATTGGTGGGAATGTGGGGCCACACGATCTCATTGCGAACCGGTGATCCGTCCTCTACTATCAGCGTGGAGGCGGACAAACGTAGCATGAGGAGACGCTTCGGGACACCTGTATCACTGCTGAGCGGCATGGTGACGCTGGCAGGCGCCGCGTTGCTGGCATACCAGAAGCTGCGACCGGACATCCTGCCCAACCTGTGGTTCAGAGACTACGGCGACATTGGCCTGTACAAACACCTGTTCCTGTTCGTCCCGGGCGCCGCCCTGGTCGCGCTTGGTCTGTCACCATGGCTGCCGTCGGTACCAGCCGCCCGGATATACGCCAGAATCATGGGTATCAAATCCCGCCGCTTCATCATCGTCACATGCCTGGTGGGACTGGGGCTGGGACTGGGCATGACGCTGGCGGTGCTGGACGGCATCCCCCATGTCCAGGACAGCGTCGCCCAGTTCTATCAAGCCCGCATCATGGCCGCCGGACGCCTGTGGATGCCGGCGCCGCCACAACAATTCCGGGATTTCTACACCTGTGAATTCATCATCATGCACGGCGGCAGGGTATACGGCAAATATTTCCCCGGTTTTTCCGTCCTGCTGGCGCCATTCATGCTCCTTGGTGTTCCATGGCTGCTCAATCCCCTGGCCGCAGCAGCCGCCCTGGCCATTATGTACCACCTGACCCGCCGGCCGCTCGGTGAAGGCATCGCCCGCGGCGCCGTGCTGCTGGGCCTGGCATCACCGTTTTACTGGGGACTGGCTGGCTCCGGCATGAGCCACACCACCTGCCTTCTGGCCGCGGCACTGATGCTCCTCGCATGGGAACGTGGCCGCCGGGCGCCAAACGATCGGTGGGGATTTCTCCTCGGCACCGGCCTGGCCTTTTTGCTGCTGAACCGCCAACTTCTCGCCCTGGCCCTGTTCTTCCCCATCAGCCTGGTTATGCTTCTCGACCTGCGTCGCGATCGCCGTCACCTGCGCCAGATATTCCAGACAGCCATACCCGCCATCGCGGCCCTGGCCATACTGATGGGATACAACTACCTGGTCAACGGCGGACCATTCATCACCGGCTACACCCTGCATGATCCCCGCGACCGTATCGGGTTCGGACCGGACGTGGGGCTCTCAACCTTCAACGGCGGCGCCCCACCCGGACACGACCTGCACAAAGCACTGGCCAACACAAGGATCAAACTGCTCATCCTCAACGAAAACCTGTTCGGCTGGCCGAGCGTCGGCCTGCTCTTCTTTCTGATCGCCGTCTGCCGGCGCCGCGCCACCACCCTGGAACGTATCCTGCTGGCACAATTCATTCTCACCCTCGCCGGCTTCGCCCTTTTCTGGCATGACGGCATCTGCTTCGGCGCCCGACATCTCTATGAGAACCTGCCCGGCCTGCTCATCCTGAGCGCCGTCGGCATAGCGGCGGCAACCCGATGGCGACCGTGGGGGCAACCCGGAATTCGCGGCTGGCCCCCGGCAGTACTCTTCATCATCCTGCTTTTTATGCGCGGCATGCTGCTCTATACGCCACGACTGCTGGCGGATTATGCCGACTCGTACTGGAACGCGGACCGTGAACTGGAACGACTGGTGACCCGTTACCAGATCGACGATGCGGTCATCTTCGTGAACTCGTCCAACTACCTGTTGGTGAATGGCAACGGCGCTGATTACTACAACGCCGCCTTCCTGTTGAACGACATATCCCTCCTGGGCCCGGTACTCTATGTGAGAGACCTGGGGGACGAACGCAACCGCCTCTTTTTCGAGACCTTTCCACGGGCCGAGGCGTGGCTGTTCACCTATAACCGGCTGTTCACCGGCGCCGATCAGGGCCCGCAACTGCGCCGACTGGATTTCCACGGCCCCGAAACAGCGGTGCGCACACCGTGAGACGGGTGCTCCGCGAGCGGACTCAGGATGGAACAAAAATCAGTCCTGCAGAACTCCCAGTTTGTAACCGTTCAGATAGACCATCAATCCGAAGAGGCGGGCGATCACCATCCAGAAATAGAGACTTATCAACTGGTTCAGCAATGCCTTGAGCATTGACAGTGGACCGAGCCCGAGCAATCCCGCCAGGACCGGCGGGATGACCGTATCGAGGGAGTAGAGTCCGACGAACAGCCCCGTGACGATGACGTAGTCCAAGGGAATACGCCGTATGATGTTGAACGCCACCAATGGATTCATCACGTGGAAGGTGTTCTCGTTGATGGCGGCGACGGTCAGGGCAGCCGGGAACAGGATCACTCCCACGGCCATGCAGATGAAGAAGGCAACGCCCAGTTGGATGATGGTGGCTGGTGATAGTTGCGAGGCCATCATATCCCTGATGAAGCTGCCGAGTCCCAGGCCCGAGGCGAGAGCGGCCACCAGGACCAGAGGCAGCACCAGCATGAGCGTGGCGGCGAAGCCCCGGATGGCCGGCATCAGGATGCCCTCCCAGAAATCGCTTAAATCGAAGGTGGGCAGACCGCTGCCGCCCACGCTGGAATGCCTGATGACGGCCATGATGATCCCCATGAAGATGCCGTATCTGAACAAGGAGCCGAGACAGAACGCATAGTTCAAGCCGAAGAGCACGGCGGTGAACAGGAGCAGACTCACCACTCCTTTCCCCTTCAGCGGATACACCAGAATACCAGGCAGCTTGCCAAGAGACCCGGCGAGCCCAGGATCCTCGCCGCCACTGCGCTCTCCGTCATGAACATCGGCGCCGTCACGGATTTCCTCCGGGTAATACGGATCTGGCGCCGGGCCGTAGGATCGCGGCTCACGCTCCAACTCATGTTCGAAAGGATGAGGAAAGGGATCGGGAATTTTCGGACCGCGTTCCGCGCCGGTCTGGTTTCGACGGCCGAAGCTGCCACCCGGCGTTCCCGCCCTCGGGGCGGCCGGTTCCCATGGCAGCGGTTCCGACCGTGGCGGCGGCTCGCTTTCATGTCCTCCCGGCTTCGGCTTGTACTTGGCGAAGATGATGCCGCAGTAGGGGCACTCCAGGTTGGAGGATGCCTGAGCCTTACCGCAGTTGGGACAATCCTTGGTCAGCAGCATGGTCGATTGCATCTCGTGTCGGGGTTCCGGCCGGGCCTGCCCGAGTCCAAGGCGCTGACGGTCGAGACTGAGCATGTCGGTCTCCTCGCCATCGGGCGGTGCATCCACCAACCACTCCATTTCCAATAATGACTTGGGATCCCCCGGAGGCATGGCGGAGGGTTGCTCCGGGACATCATCCTCCCGGTATTTGGCAAAGACCACACCGCATTTGATGCATTCCACAGCACCGGCTGGTTGTCTTGTTCCACATTTCGGGCAACGCATGTTCAGCTCCTCTACCTGGCGGTTGCGGCCATCAGCAATGAAGCCGCCGGGTGCGCGACGAGGGAATCCCCCTCCCCGCGGCCGGGACCCTTCATCACTGACTCCTGCACCAGCTTGGATTTCGAATTTACCACATTCATCCCGCGACGTTAAAGATTAAAACCGGAGCGGGATACCATCCGGTCCCGGCGCTGACATCGCTTGCCAGTGCCGCGGCGGCGGGACTATACTCGTTTGAGAGTGGAAAGACACGTGGAGACCGGTATGAAACGAGTTGCACTACTCATTTACGGGCTCACCGCCGGCGTGTGCTGCGCCACTGCCAGCGTGCACCAGGATCACCTGCGGGAATTCGGCAACGGATCACCGGGCGGATTCTGCCACCATGTGGTGACAGGAGGCATGCCATCCAGGACGGCGCGACTCGTGTACGGCTGGTATCCCTACTGGCAGGGTAGTTCTTACGAACGATTCCGCTGGTCATGCCTCTCTCATGTCTCGTTCTTCGGACTGGATATGGATGCTACGGGCGCTATCACCAATTACCACGGCTGGCCGGGTTCGTGGACCGGGCTGATCGATAGCGCCGCGGCGCACAATGTCAAGATGACGGTTACGGTCATGTTGTTCGATTCCAGTGACATCAACGACTTGATTAACTCCCAGGCCAATCGGAACCGCGCCGTCAACGGTCTCGTGGACGCCATGATGGCCGGCGGCGCCCAGGGGATCAATATCGACTTCGAAGGCTCGAACCTCCACCCCCAAAACCTGGTGCTGTTCACGCAGGAGTTGAAAACCGCGATGGATGCGGTCATGCCCGGTTCGCACCTGTCCATGGCCACTCCGTCGGTGGACTGGACCGGGTGCTGGGATTACGACCAACTTGCGGCCGCCTGCGACGCGTTGATCCCAATGTGCTACGGCTATCACTGGGGCGGCGGACCACCAGGCCCGGTCTCTCCTCTCACGGCGGGCGGGATATGGAGTCATTGGTGCGTCACCGAAACCATCGCCGATTATCTCGATCCGGATCACGGTATCCCGCCGTCACGGCTCGCCCCGGGATTTCCCTACTACGGCATCGACTGGGAAGTGACGGGCGACCCTGCACAGGTGCCCGCCTCGGGATACACCGGCAATTCCGGCTCTCACTCCTATACGTACATCAGGTACAACCACGACTCGTACCGGAAATACTGGGACACTCACTCCCAGGGACCCTGGTACCACTACTCCGATCAGCAGGTCTGGTACGACGACGAGAACAGCCTCGCCTTGAAATACAACCTCGTGCTGGACTTGGACCTGGCCGGCATCGGCATATGGGCGCTGGGCTACGACGACGGCTGGCAGGAACTTTGGGATCTGCTGGAAACCTACTTCGTCAATCCCGATGTCACCCCGACCTCCGTTCCGACACGTATCCCGACAACGACACCCGCCTTGTCACCGACACCTCATGGCACTGCCTCCTATGAACTACGATTGAGCCAGGACATGTTCCAGGCCGGCGATCCCTTCCGCCTGGAAAGGGAAGCCTTCAATCCCGGCCCCACCCGGGTGGTGCAGGAGTGGCTGGTCCTGGATATCCAGGGATGCTACTGGTTCTATCCGAACTGGACAGTCCGCCCCGGGGGGCTGGAATTGCTGCTGCCGCCGGGAGTGAACTGCGCCCTGCCGCTCGACTTCACATGGCCGGCAGGAGACTTCGGAACACTATCGGATATCGTTTTTTGGGGCGCTATGCTGGAACCGGTGTCCGCCACCTTATTCACGAATATCGCCCAGGCCCGGTTCGGCTATCGTTAAGCAACCGCACATCCGTCCACCCTACCGGCCGACGGAACCCGCGGAACGCCGTCCGGACGACGCTACGAACCGCGCAAGGTGGTCAGGCAGACGCCACTGAGGCTGTTCCACCAGACGGCCCCGCACCTTGGTAAAAAGGATACCATTCTTGAAAAAGCGCACGAAATTATAGTGCCAGTAAAGGTCCGGCACGAGGCGAGACAACCGCCACACATACGCCATCTGGTACTGGGCGAAATCGAAATTGCATTCGATCTCCTCGAGATCCAGCATGGCGGATAAACCTCCCCGGTTCGCCACTTCGCCCCTGAAACCATCATCGAACAACGTCTCGAATCCGGTCTCCAGGATCAGGTGACAGGATGAATCACGACGCCGGTTGCGCCGCTCCAGCACCCTGTGCAATCGGCGCCGGCAACGATCCGCAAGGCGGGCGATCCGGCTGCGCTCGATATCCTCCAGCTCTCGCAACGAACCCGTATCGAGACAGCCATGCCTGATTGGAATCGTGCCATATCGAACAATCATACCCACTCTCCCGCTTCCTCTCGGACCTCCGGCATACCGAGTCCGTTCAGTATAACCTCTTCCCACCCGCAGAGCGAATCAATGCAAATCGCGTCGATCCTTGGAGCTGTGCTCTTTGACTGCGAGTCTTCCCGGTAACGGCCGGCGGCACCTGATTGACTTGATCAAGCATTTTGAGTATCCAGTATGATGTGACTACCGAGAATCGGGGATGAAGGTTCGGAGAGAAGGAGGGACACGTTGAAAGAAAGTGGCGCGCTCATGGTCGCCGCGTTATGGTTGCTTTTCGCGGCGCCGATCATCCAGGCCGACACCTATCATGTGCCGGGTGACTACGGCACCATCCAGGAGGCGTTATCCACGGCGGCCGATGGCGACACCGTCCTGGTGGCTGACGGTATCTACCGGGGCGAGAGCAACAGGAACCTCTCCTATCGCGGCAGGTCGATCCATCTGGCTTCGGAAAACGGACCGGCCTGTTGCATCATCGACTGCGAGGGGCAGGGACCGGGAGTGGTTTTCGACTGGGAGGAGGGCAAGAACGCCGTGCTGGAGGGATTCACCATCCGCAACGGCACGGCAGATGACTGATTCCCCGCCAACAGCGGCGGCGGGATCCGCTGCTCGTATTCGTCTCCGACCGTCATCAACTGTGTCATCACCGGTTGTTCTGCGGAGTTCGGAGGCGGCGGCATAGGGGTGTTGTTCACCTCCAGCCCCACGTTCATCGATTGTCTCATCACCGGCAACACCGCGGTTTCCGGCGGCGGCGTGCTGGCGCTTTCCGGCGCGACGCCGATTTTTTCCAACTGCCGCATCACGGGCAATGCCAGCACCAACGACGGCGGCGCCATCGCGGTGTACACCGAGTGCGAGGCGAACTTCACCAACTGCCTGATCGCCAACAACCACTCGGTGGTTTACGGCGGCTGCGCGTACGCAGAGATGTCGATGCTCGGTTTCAGGCATTGCACCATGGCAGGCAACCTGCTCACCGATCCGGGCGGTCTCGGCGGCGCCCTGTATTCCCCCGATCCCGGCCTTTCCTTCCTGATGGATTCAGTGGTTTGGGGTAATTCCCCGGGGGGGCTGACCGCGGACACGGGAGCCTTCGACGTCACCTACTCGACGATCCAGGGCGGCTATGCCGGCACCGGCAACCTTTCCGCCGATCCGCTGTTCGTAACCGGACCGGCGGGCGCTTTCTACCTGAGTCAGACCGCGGCCGGAGATCCTCAGGACAGCCCGGCAGTGAACGCCGGCAGCGGTCCCGCCGATGCCTTCTCCATCGTCGCGCCCATTGGCGAAACATTGCTGTCGGAGCTTACCACCAGGCGCGATGCGGTGATGGATTCCGGCATACTTGACATGGGCTTCCACTATGATGGGGACTGGCAGTTCACACCCACACCCGTCGCATCCGAACCCCCCACTGCGCAGCCCACCACGGCACCCTCGCCGACACCTTCCCCCATCGTAACCCAGCCCCATGAAACCCCATCACCCGTGCCCACCACATCACCCACCTCCACGCCCACTCCACCCCCCACGCCCACCCCATCTTCCACCATCCCGCCCGGAACTCCTACATCGGCGCCGACCCCCCTGGTTCCGGCCTTGGGGGTAGTGCTCGAGATGCCCGGCACCTATTTTTCACCGGGTGATCCTTGCGGACTTACCGCCCATCTCCACAATGAAGGACCCGCCCGAAACGGGGTGCCATTGTTCATGATTCTTGACATCATCGGCCAGTACTGGTTCTGGGACGACTGGAGCAACGACCTGGACTATCACACCGTGGATCTGAACACGGGACGCACCACCATATCGGTAATCGATACCTTCACCTGGCCCGACACGGGCGACGATACCCTGCAGCCGATCGTCTTCTGGGGCGCCATGCTGAACGATGACCTGACCGAGGTACTGGGAGGCACCGCGGGGCTCGCCGCCTGGGAGTTCGGCTTCGGACCCCGCTGATCGAACCGCCGGTGACAGCCGGCTACCGGTCAGAACGACCATGTTCACCATGCTCTTGTCACCACGGCCGGGTGCCACAATTGGCGCAGATCGTCGCGTACGGTAAGCTCGGATCGTGCACCGCGCGCCGCGTGACGGGTGTGGTGTCGGACATCCGGGAAGAGGAGTCATGATCGAGGCGTACTGGTTCGGACGGCAACCCATCGCGCGTATGTTCGAGCTGCAGGATGAGTTCTTCAACGAACAGCGGCGCCGGTCCCGATCGGGTGGAGAGCCGCTCGGCGTACTGCTGCTGGCTGAGCATGATCCGGTCTACTCGGTGAAAAGGATTACCACCGATTTCATTCCGGACTGTATCAATGCGCCGCCGGAACTATTGGCGACATGGGCGGAACGCCGCATCATCGAGATCGGTGGAATCCCGGTACCAGTCATCGAAGCCCATCCCCGGGGTGGGCGGATCACCTATCACGGACCGGGGCAACTGGTGGTGTACACCATCATCGACATGGTGCGCATCTTTCCCAGGGACACCCGTCCTTATCCCACGGAGCTGGCCGAGGCGGTGCTGACACGCGCGCTCGACAAACTCGGCATCTCCACCGTCCCTCATTGCGATGCGGCCGATTGCGCCACCGTCCATACTGCCGCCCGTGGCGCGTGGGTGGAGCAGGACGGTGAACGACGGAAAATCGGTTCATGCGGGTTCTATCTGGACCTTGCCACCGGCGTCACCTCCCATGGCTTCGCCCTGAACGTGCAACCTGACCTGCAGTTTTTCGACGCCATCAGCCCCTGCTGCATCGCCGGCGCCCGCGCCACATCGCTGGCCGCCATCAGCGGCAGGACATGGGACATGGGCGATATGGCAGGACGACTGGTTGATGCCTGCATGGAGGAGTTGCACACTCCCATTCGAAGGTTCTTCTGACAACCCGCATCCGATCAACGGACGCCGCTTCTTCATCTGCCGCTGGTGGCCAACTTCAGGGCGAGCAGTACAAACACCACGCCGGTGATCCTGCTCAGGATCACCGGCACGCGCGGTGAGCGCCGAAGTCGTTCGCCAATGGCGCCGGCAAGAAAACAGATAGCGCTAAAGACAACGATGGTGGCCACAATGAACAGCGCGCCGAGAAACACCATCTGACCCATCAGGGCACCCCGGTTCGGATCTGCGAACTGCGGCAGGAACGCCAGGAAAAACAGTGAAACCTTGGGATTGGTTATATTCATGATGATGCCCCGCGCGTAGAGCCTGCGCAGGGGTATCGCAGCGGCGGTCCCCGCGGTCAGATCGGCGGCAGCCTCCCTGAAGGCTTTCCAGGCGAGAAAGAGCAGATATGCCGCACCGATCAGCTTCAGCACCGTGAAGGCGACGGCGGAGTTACGGAAGACCGTCGCCACGCCGAAGGCCACCGCCATGGTGTGGCACACCAGGCCGGTACATAGTCCCATCGTGACGATCAAGCCGGCCGATGGCCCTCTGAGCGCCGACTGGGTGAGGACGAATATGTTGTCGGGACCCGGCGCCAGGGCCAGCAGCGCCGACGCGCCTAAAAACATGAGCATGATTTCGATGGGAATCATCCCCGTACCTCTCTGGGCAACAAGCCGCTGTCACAACCGTCGTGATCGCCGCACGCCGCCTTGAACCGGGGAGTCATGATACGTGCCGGCCCGGTGGCGCACAATGCACCGCTCCCTGCCGCACCGGGCGCTGCCGGACTCTGCGGCGGCATTCCCGCCGTGCCTACCCTCAGGGACTCCCGGCGAACTCGATCACGTTGCCGTCCGGATCGGTGATCCTGAAGAGCGCGAACGCCGGACCGAACTCCTGATACGGGGTGGAGATCCTGACCCCAGCCTCCCGCAGCGCCTGATAGGATTCTTTCACGCTGTCCACCGCGAAACATGGACAGAATCCGCCCGGTGATGGCCCAGTCTCCGGTTCCACAACCTTCCCCGCCTCGATGTACAGCATGACAGCACCCGCTTTCATGAGTATTCCCGGCGGCATATCCTCTACCTTTTCGAATCCCAGGTGATCGGTGTAGAACGCGACCGATCGTTGGAAATTCGACGCGTACACCGCGAGTACGTTGAGATCCCTGACATTGATAGTCGGCATACCATTCCTCCTTCCACCCTTCATCCCACTGCCACAGACGACCGCTCACCACCACAGGCGGCCATTTACCATGAGCCATCGAGCGCGGTCCTGATCATGCGTCCGACATCCGTGAGGGCCGCCCTGGACGGCTTTGTGTAGTACTCCTCTCCGAAGTGCAGTCCGAATCCATCTCCCGAAACCCGCGGAAACACGTGCAGGTGAACATGGGATATCTCCTGACCCGCGGCCTCACCATCGGCCAGGAACATGTTCACTCCCTTGCACGGCAAGCCCGATACACGCAGCGCTCCGGCCAGCCTCAGGGCGATCCGAAACAGATGGGCGGCGGTGTCTCCGGGCAGCTCGGCAAGATTGGCTGCATGGTTGTTGGGAACGATATCCATATGGCCCGCGTTGACCGGTTGGATATCGAGGAACGCGGTAACCAGGTGATCCTGCCAGAGAAGCGTGGCCTCGGCCCGGTGGTTCACGATGTCGCAGAAGATGCAATCAGCCATGGCGCACCTCCAATGGTTGTATGTAGAGTACTTATAAGAATACATCGGGGCACGGGTGATGTCACCTGCCGGAGTCTGGCGCGGGCAGACGGACCGAGGGTTCGACAGGCCCGTATCCCCACCAATCAAGTAATCGGCATCTCCACGTATCATCTCCGCATGGTCCGGGTTCAGTACCTGGGTACGGAAAAGGTTCAGATCATGGGTTCGTTGTCAATCCAGCCGGGTGACAGGCTTTCGTTTCGACATAAGGATTCCGGCGCGGATTCTGTCTGCCGGTGGTAGTGCCGGGATCAGTTTGAAAGACACTGTG
>JAFGDC010000095.1 GCA_016932295.1 candidate division CSSED10-310 bacterium | reverse complement strand
GTTCCCCTTCGACTCCCCTGACGATGGCCAATGCCATGGGTGTTATCCCGAGGAACCGCCTGAACAGGGTCCACTCATTCCTGGCGCCGCCTGGCTGGTCCCCCGCCAGAGGCTGAACGAAATCCACCGTCATTTCCTGAACCGCCACCTGTACCACAGGCGAAGGATGGTCAATGCGGTATAGCGGATCTCGTTCATCGAGATCTTGCTCAGGCCATGCGCCCTGGCGACGTAACAGATGGGCACTTCGCGGATTTTGAAATCCTTGCGCTGGCAGTGAAACAGCATTTCCACGAGAAACGAATATCCCTTGGAAAACAACTGTTCCAGGGGGATGGTGGCGAGAACCCGCCGGTGATAGCACCGGAAGCCCGCGGTGCAGTCCCGGGGCGCGAGGCGGAGCAGCGATTTCGCGAACAGATTGGCGCCGCGGCTGATGAGCCTGCGATGCGCGGCGAAATCGACCGTGCGGCCGCCGATCACGTAGCGGGAGCCAATGACGATATCCGCATGGGCGGCGCCGTCGATGAGATCGGGGATGAAACGCGGGTGATGGGAGAAATCGGCATCCATGGTGAGGAACAGGTCAATGTCCGGGCGATCCCACAGGCGCCTGATACCAGCCACGTATGCGGTCCCCAAGCCCAGCTTCTCTGGCCGGCTCACCAGGATCACCCGTTCGTCATCCTGCATCGACCTGACGGCTCCGGCGGTACCGTCCGGGGAATTGTCATCCACCACCACCACCACGATATCGCGCCCCAGATCGAGAATTTCAGCGACGAGTTTCCCGATGTTGTCCACTTCGTTGTAGGTAGGCACAATAACGGCGGTTCTCACGGTTCCTCCATTACATCCAGTCGTAATCGTAACAGCGCCTGAGGAATTGGTCCAGCTTGCCGCCCGGGGGCAACGGCGTGCCGTGGTATACCAGATTTTCCCTGATGATCGTCGCATAGGCGGCGAGCAGTTCGCGGTCAGCATGTTCATAATCTGGTCGATCCCAGTCCAGTCCGCGGGTTCTGAGGTGTAAATACCGGCGGCTGGCATGATACCGCGACTGTGGGGCCGTCCTCGGTTCAATGGTGTAGACGGCGCCTTCAGGATGGATGAAGAAGGTGTCCCGGAGCCGGGGTTCGTAGGCGGTCAGGCTGCACGGCCGATCGTTTTCGGTAGACAGCATGGCGAGGCCGCGCCTGAGGAGATCGACTTGTTTGAAACCATAGCTGCCGGCCGGCACGAAGGGCAGCATGAGGCTGGGATCGCGGCGGCGCAGCAGGTCGCGGTACCAGCCGGACTCGGCGCTGAAACCCCTGAAATGAATTGCGGTGACATCGGGCCGATAGCGTTCCACCAGTTGAACGTACGCCAGGGCGAAGGGTTCATCCTGTTGGGTGATGAGCAGGCCGCCGTTCGGTACGGAATTCATGACATCGACCGCCCAATCGTACACCAGGAAGTAGTCGCTCTTGTCCCGCGGGGCGCCGCGGCCGGGCAGCCACAGCAGCAGGATGATGAGCCCGGCGGGAACGAAGTAGGATCGATACCGGTGCAGTTCACCCCAGAACGCACCGAATCCCAGGGCCAGCGCCAAGGTGCCGGGCAGGTAGAAAACATTGACGAAGAACAGCCATTCCGGCGGGATGTTGAAGAGCGTCACGACCACCGTGGTTTCCAGGAACCACATCAACAGCAGAAACAGTCCGAAGGGTTCGCGGCGGCATACCAGCCAGAGCACGCCCAGCATGCTGAGGACCAGAATGACGGGATGGAGATCGCTGGTGATCACCTCCGCGTAGTTGCCAAGGGCATAATCGAGAGCCTGCACTGAGCGCACGAAGCGCTGGCCGTGATAGGTGGCCGTTGTCATCAGGTTGAGGAGCCGGGCGGCATTGTCGGGCATCTCCCACGCATAGGCGGCGCCGGCGGCGGCGCGCAGGGGAAGCTGCAACTGCACGCTGAAGCCCAGAACTCCGAAGAGGGGAATGAGCAGGAGCCGCGGGATCGAGTTGAACGCGTTCCGGTAAAGGCGCCAGGTGAGATAACCGAGGGCAGGCAGGACGAACAGCAGCATCTGGTGCAGGCCCAGTCCGAGTCCGAGGATGAAGGCACCCGCCACCACCCAGCGACAGTCGCGAGACCGGTCCGCGCCGCGTGCCAGCAGCCAGATCACCAGGGCCAGTGCGGCCATTGCCGCGCTGTAGACCTCAGCGGTTTCCGCCACCTCCCACAGGGTGCCGGAAAGGGCGAAGCAGCCGGCTCCGGCGACCGCGGCCAGGGGATGATAGCGCCGTGCGAGCACGGCGAACAGCAACAGCGCCGAGACGGCTGCGAACACTGCCGACATCAGGTTGATCCTGAACGGAATGCAGTTCAGAGGCAGCAGATCGAATGCCTTGCCCAGCAAACTGAAGGTCGGGTACCCGGGGGAATGGGCGTTACCCAGACAATGTGCCGCGGTGATGAATTCGCTGCTGTCGATGAGGGCGATAGTGGGGGCCAGACCTGTCATGTACAGGCTCAATACCACTAAAAACAGGAGCGCGGCGATGAGGCTCCGGTTGTTCACCGGCGGCAACCGCCGCCGGCTGTCAACTGCTCCATCGCGGAAACCATGCGGGTCGTCACCGCATCCCAGGAGAACTCATCCTGAATCAATCGGACTGCTGCTTCTGATTTGGCGATGTGCAGCGCCTTCACCAGGTTTTCGCTGAAGTGCGCGGGTGAATCGGAAAACAGGGTAAACCCATGGCATCCGAAGATTTCCTCCACGCTTTTCAATCGAAACAGGACCGTCGGCAGTCCCATGGAGGCGTATTCAAGGAACTTGAGGGTGAAAACCTGGTTGAGCGTGAAGGTCGGTTTGTATGGAATCATGCCGACATGCGCGGCGTTGATGTAACGCGCCACCTGGTCATAGGGAACGAAGTCCATGAATTTGACTCGTTCGCTGCGGAACTCCCGGCGCATCTGTTCGAACCCCTTACCGCAGGCGATGATGAGAAAATTGGCCGGTGAGGCCGCGATGGTGCGCTGAATCACCTCGGTGAGCAGGCCGGAGCCGTGGTACGGATCGATCACGCCATGGAACATGATGATGTTGTCGCGGAAACCGATTTCCCCGTACACGTCCTCCTTGTCGGCCTCGGTGAATCGCCCGGGATCGAAAAGCCCCGTGTCGACACCATCGAAGGATACCACGATGCGGTCTTCCGGCAGCCGGCCGCCGGACACCTCGCGCCGCATGCGCGG
>JAFGDC010000014.1 GCA_016932295.1 candidate division CSSED10-310 bacterium | reverse complement strand
GTCGGTCGTGACCTGGACCGTCCCTCCCTCGCCCACGGCCCAACCGTGGGCGGCGTCCGCGAACCAGACGCTCCACAGGTCGCCGGTGACGCCGGAGGTCTGCGGCGCCCACAGCGCGCCGCCGTCGGTGGTGGCGATGATGCCCCCTTCGCTCATGGTTCCGGGCACCGTCACGTAGAGGATGTCCGGATCGTCCGGGCGGCTGGCGGCGCCGGTGCAGAACAGGCCTTCCACGAGCCGGGTCCAGGTTTCTCCGGAATCCGTGCTCTTCCCCACTCCCCAAGTGGTGTTCGCGCCGCCGCAGCACCAGATGATGGAAGGATCCGCCCGGGAAATTTCGATGTCCTCGATACTGGCGAGCGGGTCCAGATCGGCCTGCTCCCAGGTATCCCCTCCGTCGAGGCTGTAATAGATGCCTTCGCCGCCCATGATCACGAAATCGGGATCCATCCTGTTGAAGGCGATGCTTTCCGGATTGTACCAGCCCCACTGCGGCTGCATGACGAACAACTGCCACTGCGCGCCTTCGTCGAAGGTATCCCACATCCGGCAATCAAAGGTAGCCGCCATGAGGTGCGCCGGATCGGCGGGATCGACCGCCAGTTCGGAGATCTGGATGTCCGACAACCCGTGGAGCAGTGGTTCCCAGCCGCCGTTTTGTTTCCAGAGGCCGGCGTCATCGAATCCCGCGTATACGCAGGCGCTGTCGCCTGGATCGGTCACCAGGGCATTGACGGCGCCGATGCGGCAGGGAGCGTTGGGAACCATCACCAGCGACCAGGTGCCGCCGCCGTCCGTGGAGGTGAACAGTTCCGCCTCGTCCAGGCCGGTCTCGGCGATGGTGCCGATCCACAGCCGGTCCGGATCGCCGGCGGGGGTATCAACCTGGTTGCAGCGGCAGGTGCGGAGGTGTTCCCAGGCGTGCCCGCCGTCGAGGCTGCGATACAGGCCGCCGGTGCTGCCCGAGGTGATCGAGGTGGCGTACACGGCGGATTGGACGCCCTCTGTCCTGACGGCCATGTCCGTAATGGTGCAGAAGGTCGTCTGGATCAACTCCCAACTGACGCCGTCGTCCGCGCTTTTCACGACTCCGTAGTCGGATACTCCGCCATAGAGCACCGCCGGCTGGGCGGGATCGTACGTCAATCCTTTCACGGCCATGTCCACCACCTGGAACGACCAGGTGGCGCCGCCATCCGTCGAGCGGTAGAGCCCGTCGTCCGTGCAGGCGGTCACCACGTCCGGCTGGATACGGCTGGCCAGCACTCCCAGGCAGCGGACATCAAAGGGGCCGATACAGGTCCACGTCTGCCCGGAATCGGTGCTCTTGCAAATCCCTCCAGACACCGGCTCATCCACCACCGAAGCCTCGCCCGCGACGTAGATCGTGCCGGGTGTGAACGGATCGGGATCGATCGCCCGAATCAGCCGGACGACCAGGCCGCTCCGCGCCGGTGTCCAACTCTGCCCGCCGTCCGTGGTCTTGAATATGCCGGCGTTGGTGCCGGCCAGCATGGACTGCGGATCGGCCTGATCCATGACCAGTGACATAATGTAAGCGCCATAGGGACCGTCCAGGAATTCCCAGTCGCCGCGCGCATGGGACGGCTCCAAGGCCGCGATGGCGAGGAGCACGCATATGCCGGCCGCGATTCTCATGGCTGCTGAACCGGGCTGCTGAACCGCGCCAGCCGGAAACCGATGCCGGGATCGCTTCCGCCGGGCGCCTCGGTGCCGCGGTACGCCGACCGGCAAAGCTGGGCGCTGTAATTGTAAGCGCCGCCCCGAACGGCCCTGACGATACCCCACTCCGGTCCCGACGGATCCACCACCGGGCCGAATGGATAATCCCAGTACCAATCCCAGGTCCATTCCGAAACATTGCCATGCATGTCGTACAGAGCCCACAGGTTTGGATCCAAGGTCCCCACGGTGTGGGGCATCATGCCATAGCCGGTGTTCGAGGTATACGCGAACCAGGCGTATGGATACAGGGCGGGATCATCGAAGCAGTCAGTATTGTCGGCCATGTTGTAGGCGCCGGTGGAGGTGGCCCGGCAGGCGTATTCCCATTCCGACTCGGTGGGGAGCCGGTAGCCGTCGGCCGCGGTGTTCCAGAATACGTCGGTCTCGTCCACCGGCGGCTCGGCATCGAACACCATGGTGAACGCCTCATCCGTATAGTAGCAGGGTGTCAGACCGTCCCGGCCACTGGACCGGTTGCAGAACACCAGCACATCGAACCAGGATATGTTTTCCACCGGGTTGTCCGGATCCTGGAAATACGATGGATTATACGTGCTGAACACCTGCATCCACTGCCACTGCGTCACCTCCGTGCGCTGCACGGCGAACTCGCGGCTCAGGGTCACCCCGTGCTGGCGCTCGTCACTGTGACGGCATAATTCGGGAACAGGAGAGGCGGGCGACCCCATGGTGAATGTTCCCGGCGCAAGCGTCACCATCACGATGGGAACCCTGGTGGCGGAGGCGGTGGGTACCGGTGTGAGAGAAGGGCCGGGAGAGGGGGCCGGCGTCCGGGTGGGCAGTGGCGTCGGCGCGTGGGTCGGCGTTCGCCGCCTGGCGGGATCGAGCCAGAATTCCTCCACATCGTATCCCCATTCCGTGTCACCGCCGAGCCAGGCTCCGTAAAAAAACATCGGCCCGAAGGGTATGAAATCAGACAGATCGGGGAAGTCCAGTTCGAGGAGTGTGATTATCACATGTCCGGTGGGGACATCCTGCATCCGGAAGTACACATTTTCATTGTATTCGGGCCAGAAGTAGTAGCTTCCAGCCACCTCCAGGACGCCTCCGATGTTTATGTCCTCAAGGGCTTCGCCGCCGTTGACCAGGTGCAGGAGGGAGGTGAAATGGTCGAATGAGTTGAATCCCATCTCGTTCAACTCCACATCGACCGAGAGATCCAGGCCGGCGCCGGCGGCGGGTACCGTCAGCATGAGAAGACCGAACAAGGCCAGGACTCCGGTTTTCACTCCGATGTTTGTATAATGTTTCATATAGATGAGTATAGAGAAGATACAACGATAATTGAAGAAGGACCGGTCCCGCGTCGCGGATTGTCCGGCCTGTGTGATGAACTTTGGTGTCGGCATCGTTCGCGGGGGCGCTGGCACGGCGATACCGCCGGCTGATGGTGGCTGCACCAACAGAACCAATAACAACCAAGGGCGCCGAGCCGCAGATGCTTCTTTATACTGTTACAACGAGTATGATCATTC
>JAFGDC010000094.1 GCA_016932295.1 candidate division CSSED10-310 bacterium | reverse complement strand
GCCGAGGAAACCCATCCAGGCCAGGCGCCTGATGGGCGGGGCTTCACGTATGATCGTGGCACCCACGCTGGTACCCAGGAAGGTGGCACCGGCGCGCAGGATGACGAACAGCAGCGCGGGCAGCCATAGCCGCCGGAAGGACTCCAGGTCGAGGGCGGCCCCGGCGATGGAGAAGAACACCAGGAACACCGGCATGGACGCACGTTCAAGTTTTTCCAGGAAGACGCGGCCGTGATTGGAGGTATTGGTGACGATGAGGCCGGCGGTCATGGCCACCAGCAGGGCGTGCAGATGGAAAGCATCGCTCAGCATGATGATGGCGAAGGCTGCACCCAGGACAAAGATCACCAGTTCCCTGTCGATAAACTTCAGATACAACACCATCAAGATTCCGCACACGGCGCCGGCGGCCAGGGAAAGCACCAGTTCCACCAGGACGTCGGTGATATGCAGTCCGGACGCGCCCGCTTCGATGAACGGAGTGACCAGGGTGAGGACGACGGCCATAGAGATGATGACAATGATATCCTTGAGCACGGTAATACCCAGGACGATATCGGTCATATGTCCCTTTGCCTTGGTTTCGACGATGACGGCAACGGTGGTTGAGGGGGATGTGGCGGTGGCGATAATACCCAGCAGGCACGAGATGCCGAACGCCGCGCCGGTGGAAAGCGGACGCATGAAGGGAACCACCGAGCGCAGGGCGAACAGCGCCGCGGTTACCAGGGTGAAGACCAGGACGGTCTGAAATACCGCGATAACGCCGATGGATCCGGCCCGGCGTTTGATCATGTTGACATGCAGCTCACCACCGGCGGTGAAGGCAATGAGCGCCAGGGCCAGATTGTCGAAGAACTGCAG
Source organism: candidate division CSSED10-310 bacterium (assembly GCA_016932295.1). Next base: position 10,599 of record JAFGDC010000094.1, on the reverse strand, counting down.
TTCTCTCACCACGTCCGCCTGGATGATGCCGATCACGTACGGCCCGCAGAAAATACCGGCGATCAGGTACCCGGTGATGCGCGGCAACCCGTATTTTTCCGAGAGTTGGCCGAAGACGAGGCCGTTGAGCAGCAGGAACCCGAAGGTGAGAGACACTCTGGCGGTCACATTGTCCGGCGTCACCGGCTGAAAATGCTGGATACCGATCATCAACAGGACGAGCATTGCCAGCAGCGCCAGTCTCACGGTTCAGTCTCCGCGGCCAGAAAGGACTTCATGAAGGAGGGACCGAACAGGGTGCTGAGCACCAATCCGATGAGCGCCCCAGTATAGATGAGGTCAGCCTGGTGATCGCCAAGGATCAGGCGTTGACTCATAAGGATGGCCAACAGCATGGCGCCTTGAGGGATCATGGCCAGGCCCCAGGAGCGTCGGGTCTTCACGGCATAGTCGCCGGCGGCGGCCCCGAGCCGGCCGGCCAGCCACTTAGCGCCGAACCGCACCATGAAGTACACCAGTCCGATCAGCCAGTACAGCACAATGTCAGGACGAAACTGGGCACCGGCCATGATGGCCAGCACCAGGAAAAATGGTTTCTCAGCCGATGCCAGAACACGAAACAGCCGGTAGCGCTTGGTTTCCAGGTTGGCGATGGTGAGTCCCGCCACGAAGCTGAGGAACAGCGGCGACAGCTTCAAGTAATTGGCGGTACCGCCGCAGAACACGACGAAACCGATGACGAGCAGCAACAGCTCATTCTCTGAGTAGGGATACATCGAAATGATAAAAAACAGCAATCCGAGCAGGCAGCCCAGCAAGGGGACCGCCGCCGTCCACAGCAGCACCGAGGGATGGAACCCGGCTCCGCCACGCCCACTGAAAACCTCGATCATGATGCCGAACAGCACGATCGCCACCGAATCGTTCAGTGAGGAATACAGTTTCAACAGTTCCGTTCCCGATCCCACGGCACCCGTATCCCTGATCACGAGGGCGCAGATGGTGGTGGAGGTCTCGACTGCGCCCACGGCGAGCAGGACCGCCACGGGCAGCACCGCCACGCCGGGGAGCGCCGCCAGGGACAGGGCGCCGAACAGGCCGGCGAAAACGAGACCGGCCGTGACCAGCGACTCCACCAGGAGTCCCACATAGAAGCGGACCGGAAAGGAACGCAGGTCCTTGTAACGAAATTGCAGGCCGTACAGCAGCCCCACCCAGCCGATACCCAGATTGACCAGAGGATTGAAGCCGGCGATGGCATCTCCGTCCAGCAGGCCCACGCCGAGGGAGCCCGCCGCCAGGCCGATGAGAAGGAAGCCGAACCCGGAACCGAGAAAGTAGCGGAAGAAGGCTGGAACCGCGTGGATCTTGAAGATCCTGGCGGCTCCGAGATAGGCGATGACGGCTATAATCAAGAGCAGCGGGATCCGCATCAGAGATACCCAAGGGTGCGCAGTTGTTCTTCTGCATAGGGGTCGATCCGCTGCATGCCCATGCGCCGTTCCGCCTCTTCCGGATGGAGCATGAACACCTGCGTACCCGTTGCCGCCGCATTGAGGAGGGTGACCACCCAGTCATCGCCGGCAGGCGATGACTGCAGCCCGGGCAGGTGAATGACGTCGCCGATGGTCCGAACGGGCGCCAGCTCGTAGCCACCTCGAACCGCCGAGGTGGGAACCGGCGCATCACCCACGGTCAATCCGCTGATTACAGCCTCTTCCGCGGCAAAGCTCAATCCGCAAAAGGGTGCCCCGTCCACCGGTGTCAGGGTGAACTGTATACCATCCGCGCTTTCTTCCAGAATGCTATGGGCCAGAATCGCCCGCGGGTAGGTCTCCGCCGCCGCGGATCTGATGATGCCGCTACAGACACCGGAAGGAGCAAGAAACCACACCTGCCCGCGACCGGCATCACCCTTGGTCAGCTCACGCAACGCCATGATCCACTGCGTCCCGCCCACGCCGACACCGCCACGCCGTTCGCCGGGATCACTGGCCAGGTCGAACATCCGCACACCATCATGCGCAAAGATGATCTTGCTCCCTTCCCGTAACACCGCCAGGCTCTGTCCGCCCTGCATGGTCTCCGGCAATTGCAGGCGATCCGCCGGTGCGCCCGCCAGCAGATCCAGACCGGGCGTATCGTCCGGAGTGGCAATGCCCGCCAGCCGGCAGACCGTGGGAAAAAGATCGATGAGGTTGCGGGGTGCCTGGTCCAAACGGCCGCCGTCAAGACCCGGATGGGTGATGAGAAGGGGGATATGGAGTTGCTCCTCGTAGAGGGTGTGACCGTGGAAATAACGGCCGTGATCCAGAAACTCTTCACCATGATCGGCCGTCAGGATGAAGGCTGTGCGCTCCATGAGACCGGTCTGGCACAGATAATCGAGAAAGTCGCTCAGCAGGATATCATGGTAACGGATTCCATCATCGTACATATCGACGAGATCAGCGACGGGTACCGGGCAATGATCCACGGACAGTGAATCGACCCGCAGGTCCGGAGGTGCGAAGACCGGGTGAGGATTATTGGCATTGTAAGGAGAATGCACTTCGAAGTGATGAAGGAACAGGAAGAACGGGGTGTCGACGTTGCCGGACAGCCACGTCTTCGCCTTTTCGAAGACCGGAGCGGCGCCGCCACCGGCGAATTCGAAACTTTCGAAGCCCTTCTCCAGCCCCCAGTTGGGTGACATATAAGCGCCGCCGGTGCAGGCAGCGGTGCGCCATCCATTCTGTGCCAACGTGTCGGCAAGAGTGGTCATGGAAGCGTCGAGGGGGGGCGAGTTGGCCGACCTGGTGAGATGGTCCAGCGGTTCCCTGCCCGTGAGCATGGAGACATGGGCCGGAATGGTCCACGAAGAGGTGGACCGCGCGGCGGTGAACATGACGGCGCGCCTGGAGAGCCGGTCCAGCCCGGGGGACAGGCCGCGCGGGTAGCCGTAGCCGCCCAGGTGATCGGCCCGCAAGGTATCCACCGACAGCAGGATAACGCCCTGCAGACCACGCTTCCTCGGCGCTCCCACCAGGCACGGCACGGTGAATGCGCCGTTCTCGGTGGTCGTCCCCATCCGTTCCCAGTCCATCAGCAGCCGCCATGCTCCGGAAACTCCCTCCGGGAGTTGCACCTCGTACTCACGCCACCCGCCGCGGCTTCCGGACCCCACCGGCAGATCGTCCATGAGCAATGGCTCGATCCGGCCATCCTCATGTTCCGCCACGATGGTGAAGGTGATGGTGCCGGGCGAGACATGCCGTTCAGCCATGGTTGGTTTATGACGATCAATACGTTCGGACGGTGCCAGGATGAAATTGAAACCGCCCTTGAGTTCTTCCGGCGTCTTCTTGGTTTTTTCCTCGTCGGCCCAATTGACCCATTGGGTATCCTCGGTCCGCTCCCTCAGGACGTCGGTGGGAACGCCGTAGCACCCCCTGATGCGCAATCCCGGTTGATTGTCGAACCAGGGTGACAACCAGGGCAGTTCCCGCTGGAGGACCGGGCGCGACATGGTTCCGACGGCGCGGTAATCGCGCAATTCATCGAGATACCTGACACCCCGCAATACATCGTCGTTCCGCCGGCAGGCCGGTGACAGAAGGAGCAGACAAATGCCCAGAAAATGACAACACCGCGCGCGGTTCACCCTGTTTCACCCTGCAGTGAAGGACCACGCCACGTTTCGTTCAAGGCGTGAACAGATCTTTTCGACATGCCTCCGGGACCATTCCGGCGATCATCGATCACGGTTGAGGTCATGAAACAGTTCGCTCACCGATTCTCCCTTTTGAATCCGCGTGATCCCCTTGGCCAACAACGGCGCAAGGCACCTGACCTTGAGCCAGTCCCGGTTATCCTCAAGATACTCTCTGGAACGAGGTATGGAATCGGTGATGATCATCCGTATCCCGGATTCTCGGAGGCGTTCCTCGGCATTGTTCGAAAAAATGCCGTGCGTGGCGCAGACATAGATGTCCTTGACCTGGTGGTCCCGTAACTTTTTCAGACCACGAATCAAGGTGCCGGCGGTATCAACAATGTCATCCACGATTATCGCGTTTTTACCCTCGACATTGCCGACCAGGTAATGCACTTCCGGCTCGCCTTTCACCCTGGTCTTCTCCAGCATGGCCACATCGACTTTCTTTTTATATTTGTGATAGATGAGCGTCTTCAGATCCCGCGCGCGTTTCATGGCGCCGGCATCGGTGGCCACGATGATCCACTCGTCCGGATTGATCGGCCTTTTCACCGAGAAAAAATCCACGCAGAACAGGTTTTCCTCGTCGCTGGACAGGGACTCCTCGAAGAACTCTTCCGCGAACAGGGGAAGAGCCGTGAAGTGATCCACAGGAAGATCATAGAATCCCTGGATCTGATCCACGTGCATGTCCACGGTCACCAGGCGGTCGGCGCCGGAATGCTCGGTCAGGTTGGCGAACAGTTTGGCACTGATGGGTACACGCGGCTTGTCCTTTCGGTCCTGGCGGAGATAGGGAATGAACGGCAGGATGTCATTGATCTCGGCAGCCGATGCGCGGCGGCAGACATCATTGATGATGAACAGCCGCATGTAGCCGATGTTGGGATCGAATTCGCAGTTATATCCGAGGAAATTCGCCACCACGTATACATTTTTCCGGCGGATGTTGCCCGCCACATGCACATGCAGCTCGCTGTTGTTGAACTTCTTGCATTCCATCTCCAGGATGCATTGCTCCATCCCGGCTTTCGAAAAGAAGTACACCAGTCTTTCCAGGAATTCGTCTTTCCCGAACAGGAGCAACGCCATCTCATCGGGATTGATTCCACGCATCTTCATCCTCCCGCAATGGTTCCATGGATACCAGATCAGCCGCAACATAAGAAAGTAAAGCAAAGACGCTCACTTTTCAATCGCTATTACCGCCGGTGGTGAAAGGCACCCCCCATCTGAACGCGGAGCGGCTTGTTCCCCGAACGGCCGTGATTGCGTTGTCTTCTCCACGGCGGGTAAAGTGGTGATGCTCTTGAAACCATTCCCTGAACGCATCGTATCAAGGTGTAGAGAGGAAGGTTTCGCGATGGACCGCGATTCCGAACTGGTCGGCCGCTGCTTGTCGGGCGACCGGAAGGCATTCGAGCAACTCGTGCTGGCGTATCAGAGGAAGGTGGTTACCGTGATCTGGAGGATCGTGAGGAATCGGGACACTGCACTGGACCTGGCCCAGGATGTGTTTCTGAAGGTCTTCCAGCGGTTGACCCAGTTCGACCGGCGCCGCTCTTTCAGCACCTGGCTGCATCGCATCGCCGTGAATCGAGCCATTGATTTCATGCGCTCTCAACGGGTCACCGACGTCTCCGTGGACAATGTGAGCGAGGAAGCACTGGCACCGGCATCCAGCCTGAGTACCGACATCCTGGAGGACATGCAGCGCCGGGAGCGGAGCCGGCTGGTGAACCAGGCCATGGACAAACTGCCGGAACGATATCGCATGCCGCTCTGGCTGAGGTTTCATGAGGGATTGGCTTACGCGGAGGCGGCGGAGATCCTGGCGCTGCCGGTAAATACAGTGAAAGTCAGGGTGCATCGCGGCCTCAAGCAACTTCACGAGATACTCACACGGATGAGCGAGGAGTACAACCATGAACTGCCATAAAGCGGAAGCACTTCTTGCCGCCTATGCCGATAACGCCCTGCCGCCGGAGGTGGCGGAGGAAGTCCGGCGGCACCTGTCAGGCTGTCCAGCCTGCACCGGCCTGGCAGCGGAGTACAGACTCCTGGGCGAGGACATACGGCTCCTGCCTGAGCTGGAGGTGACCGCGGCCTGGACCGCCCGGGTCATGACCATGATCGAGACCCCGCCGCGGCGGGTGGCGGCATGGTGGCTCGGCCGGGTGCCGGCGGCGGCAGGCATTGCCTGCGCCACGCTGGCAGCCTGGTGCATCCTGGCATCGCCGCACGTGTTGAGCGCCGGACTCCCCTTCGCATCGCCATCCATCCATTTCCTCGACTGGTTCTCTTACGCCGCCCGGCAGGCTATCCTCGCCACGAATGCCGCTTACTATATGCTCTCTTCCGTCGGCGTGGTGCTGCGGATTTTCACCAGACAGGTTTCATCCGCCAATTACCATGTGCTGCCGTTCGCCATCGCGATATTGTCGGTCCTCAGTCTGCTCGCCTACCGGGCCCAGGAGCAGGACCACAGGCGCGCCACCACCACATTTACCAAGGAGGTACGATCATGAGACGCACGTGGCTGATCATCTCTGTCATCGCGTTCATCTCCATCATCCATAGCAACAACTGGACGGTTTCCGCCCAAAACGATCCGGCCGCGGCCGGCGGATACAGCGAGGCACCAGCCGCCACTGTCGATAGTCCCGACACCGGACGCCAGCCGGCCGAAGCCATGGAAGCCGCACCCGGTTCGGATGATGCCCCGGACCAATCAGTCGAAATGGAAGATGACGATGCCGCAGGGCAGGAGAAAGAAAACCTCGAGGAAGACATTGGGGAAGACGATGAGAAAGTAGCCACGGAAGATGGAGTGGCGTTCGATCTGGACATCGACTTCGACAACCTGCAAAAGAATTCCACCGGGGACCGGTTGTCCTATGGAGAACCCCTGCATGTGAAGGTGAACGAGGTGGTGGATGGTGATGCGGTGTCATTCGGTGGCGCCATCATCGTGGAAGGCGTCGTGACTGGCACTGTGGCCAGCTTTGGAGGACCGGTGGATGTACGGGGCAAGGTGGAAGGTGACGTGGTTTCCATGGGAGGACCGGTGACCCTCGCCGACAAGGCCGAGGTGGACGGCGACGTGGTGACCATGGGTGGCCGCGTGGGGAAACACCCGGGTGCGATCATCCATGGTGAACAGATCGAAATGTCCAACAAGTTTGTGGGTAACATCGTGAAGGCGTTGCAACCCCATCGATGGGGAAGTTACACCGGTGAACCGGGAGTGGTCGCCGGACATTCATCGAGAAGGAGTTTGGTCCCCATCGTCTTCAAATCCATCTGGATCCTGGCATTTTTCGGATTGGGCCTGATCATCGTGCTCATGTTCCCCCATCATGTCTCCCAGGTTTCCGAAAAAATCACCGTGGATCCGCTCCGCACCTTCGCCTATGGATTGCTTTCCTATATCCTCTTCATCCTGGTGGCGGCACTGCTGTCCCTCACCTGCGTGGGAATCCCGCTCGCCGTGGTCCTGCTCCTGTTCTCGATCCTGGTCCTCGCCTTCGGCATGATCGCCGGCGTCCACATGCTGGGCCGCTCGTTCTTCTCCCTGCTCAACTCCCCCACCAGCAATCCGGTCCTGTTCATCACCATCGGTGCCACGATTCTCGGATTCCTGCTGTTCATTCCTTTCTTCATCGGGGTTTCCATCTGGTTCCTGTTCAGCTTCTTCGCCGTGGGCGCCACCGTCATGACCAGGTTCGGCACCAACAAACCTTGGTTCGGCGGCAGCTCGCGCACCAACGGAGCGCAGGCGATCGATCACAGCGGCCATGCCTCCTTCGATGACATTGAAGACAGTTCAGAGGATGACCTCTAGTCCCCCGCCAAAACCATGGTAATCATCCACCGGCGCCAGCGCTCTCCAGGCGGGCGCCGGTTCCGGCTGCCGCCGCACCGGTCAGCATTGGCCCGCCGTTCAGCCCATTGCGCTTCTCGAAGTAGGCGAAGTACCTGCCCGCCACTTGCACATTGCGCAATCGATACTCGCTCCGGAACCGGGCATTGTCCAGCAGTTCCCACCGCAGTGCGGAAAGATCGAGCTGCGGTCGATCCCAGAGCTGGATGATGTTCGGTATCAGGAAATAGCGGGGCGCCAGTTCCATGATGTATGCATCCACCCTGCGCCGCTCCGTGTCCAGGTTCGGCGCGGCGCGGATAATGGCGGCAATACGTTTGTCCGTGAGTCCCCCGTTGTCGTAATTGGTGAGGCCGGCATGGTACGGAATGATTCCTCCCAGTCCCGTGGCCATGGCGCTCCCGGACGGCGCATTGTCACGCAGCCACTCGCCCACCAGCCGCCATTCTTTCTGCAATTTGATCTCCCAGCGGAGCACATTGTGCTTGGCTGAACCCATCCCCCAGGCACAGGTGAAAAGAAGCGCCGCCGCGACCAGGCCGCGGGCCGCCGGGCGACCGCCCGAGCAACGTTCCAGGCGTACGGCACACCGGTGAAGACCGTGAGCGCCCAACAGACAAACCGCCGGCAGGACGGGCACCAGGAACCGCCCCATGGGCATCCAGTCGCCTCCCTGGTGGAGCGTATAGGCCACCACGCCCAGCACGGTAGCCGCCAGCCCGGTCCGCCAGGCCCGGGAGCCGCGACCCAGGCCGAAGGGGGCCAGCAGGAACGGCAGAACACCGGTGAAGGGGAGGGCTCGCCAGAGATAGCGGACACCACCGCCCTGGAAGCGGACGGACTTCACGTAATACGTATTGGGGACAATGTCACCAAAATAGCTGTACCGGAAGCACAGAAAGGGGATGAAAACCATACAGAAGCCCAGCGCCAGCAGCACCCACCGGAGCAGGCCCCGGCGCGACGGCTGGCCGCACAGAACGCCGGCGCCGAACAACAGGACGTAAAGGGGCGCCTCCGGCCTGGTGAGACCGGCCAGGCCGAACACCACGCCGGCCGACATGGCGCCGCGACGGCTGGGACAACGCACCGCAAGCACCCAGGCCAGAACCAGCAGAAAGGTGAAGAGAGGTGTTTCCAGACCGGCGACCGTCCACAGACAAAACGCACTGGAGCCGGCCAGCCAGATGGGCGCGGCCAGCCGCACCGGCCAGGAGGCGGCGGCTGGGGCAAGCAGGACCATAAGGACCGCCGCGGCAATGCCCAGCAGCACGCCGGCACGCTTCATCACCATAGGCGCATCGAAATCCAGGCGATACATCAGGCCGGCGAGAATCACCCAGGAAAAGTTCGAAAAGCCTTCGACCCGGTCTCCAACATTGTATACCAAGCCGTTTCCGGTGGCCCAATTACGCGCGTACCGAAAGGAAATGTAGGAATCTTCCACCGTGTAGGCCCAGAAGGTGAGGACATGCAGGAACAGGACCAGCAGCACCAGGATCAGCGCCAGTGCATGACGCCTCATCATATCTGCCCGAGATGCCCGCGCAGTCCCGCCAGAACCGCGGGCAGCCACAAATCGCGCTTCCCGGCGGCACGGACCAGTTCCGCGCCGCACAGCCAACCCCACAGCGCCAGCACCGGCAGGACCTTGGCGTGTACCGCAAGGTCCTGCCACCAGGTCCAGGCCACCTGGGGCATGGGTAGATCGGGCCGGTGCAACAGGGCGAAGGGCGTCGGCACTGCCAGCAACAGCCAGACCGCCAGGATAAACAGCCGACGCTCCCGCAACCACAGCACCGCCAGCAGCGGCAGAATGATCACGTAGTGATGTTCCCAGACATACCGGTATGCGAGATAGAATGACGAAATCCACACGGCCAGCAGGCGGATGGGATCACTTTCCCGGTTCAGAAAGGTCACCAGTCCCGATCCGCCAAGCACCAGCAGGGTCATGACCTGAAGAAGCGGCCGCAAGGTACCGGGAGGCAGCCCCGCCCGTTTATGCAGCATGGCGGCAAGCGCCCACAAACCCAGCGAATTGGGACCGTCGGCGATCATTTTCACCTTGAAGTACAAGACGAACTCGTGCCAACTCCCTTCCACCAGGAGGAAATAGGGCGCCGAGGTAAGCAGGACCAACACCGTCAGCAGCAGCAGGCCGCGGAACCGCCGCAGCCGCAGCATCAGGGGCACCGCCAGCAGCGTGTTGAGTTTCCACATCACGCTGGCGATGTAGCCACCGTCCACCAGTCGGTACCGCCGCCGAGCCAGGCCGTAACAGATCACGGTCAACAGCGTGACGGTGACCATGGACTGCTGCCCCATGAACAACTCGAGATAGTATGGACTGTAGGCAAGCCACATGCCCGCCGTCACCAGGAAGGTCCCCCGCTCATCGCTCAACCGCCGCAACACCAGGATATTCATGATCAACAGCAGTTCCACGATGGTTACCCAGATCCAGTACGAATGCCAGGGTTCAAACAATGTGAGGGCGACCCCGTAGGTATAGGCGTAGATCGGCAGGTAACGGAATCCACTGAAATACGGCACTACCTTGAACTCTTCGCCATAGCTGTGGTCGCGGACGCCGAAATAGATACTCATGCCGTGGGTGAAATTGTATCCGGCCTGGTAGATCGAAAAAAAATCGAACCCCTTGCCGTAATCCCTGGTGGCATCGTGGAAGAGAAAATCGAGGCCACCGGCAGGCAGCGCCGCCAGGAAGATCCCGTGGACAAGGAACGCCGCCAAGAAAAAGAGTAGGCTCCAGGTCCCGGTCCTCATTCCGTTCCCCCTGTATCCGGTTCGTGATCGACTGACAATGACAGGCAGATGCATTACCACAACTGTGGTCTCCCTGTGAACCGGCAACGGCGTGACGATCTGAAGGAATGCGTCACGGTGCCGTACTCTTTGGGTTCTTCATTGGGGTCGTACCCGGAATCTTGTAATGATCGTCGCGATGCGTTGGCTTCCAATCTTCCACGGCAGCCACGGAGACAAAGGGTGAACT
>JAFGDC010000093.1 GCA_016932295.1 candidate division CSSED10-310 bacterium | reverse complement strand
CAGAGCGGGGAGAAAAAAAAACGGGAGGAATTCCTCCCGTTTCTATCCGCGCAAAGGTGTCAGCGCGCCATCAAGGCACGGATCTCCCGGAACAGGTCCGTCACGGTCCCGGTGAAGTCGAAGGGCGCGGTCTCCTCCAGGGGTTTCGGTTGGAACTGCACCGCGTGCGGCTCGATGATGATGTCGTCGTCATCGCCGGGATCGGCGTTGACCACCGGCAGGACGAGCAACATGCCACCGATCATGCAAAGGCACAAGATCTTCCGGAACCATTTGTTGTTATTTCCCCGTCTCATGGCAACCTCCTGATGAGCGGATTACCAGGTTTCCCCGGTGGACCATCCACCGGTTTCGCCTCGATAGGAGAGAAGCCCACGGAAGGAGGAAACGGCGGGGAGGAAAATAAAAAAAATGAGGAAAAAGGTGCACAACAGTTCAGATTCAAAAAAGCTATCAACCATGCGCTGCCCGGTGCGGACCGGTACCTTTGTTCATGGATCGCCGCATGGAAGGGCTCTATGAGGGAGGCCGGAACCAGGTGAACCACGCGATGCGACGCCGACGAGTATCCATAATGGGGACGCACCCGACACAGCGGGAGAGCTTGTGGGTTCTGATCAGGATGGTGATCAGGGAGAAGAGGCGGGACCGTGAGCCGGCACTCCTGAACGCACACATTGCGTGTGTTTGTAAGCGGTGTCGAGGATTACCGTCGTTTTATTTCATTCAAGATGAGGGAACGGCATCCCTGAAGGAAGAAATTCGGGCCCTGGCCCTCGAAGCATACACTCTCTTCATCCGCGATCCGGCTGACCTGGCAGAGGCGGATGCACGATGTACCTTCAGTCGCATGCTTGACCGGTATAACGAAAAGGCCTTCCTGGCGGCACTGTACTGGTCGACGCAATCCTGCCTGATGAAACTGATCTTCCGGCGTGCGGAGAAGGGTGACAACGGCCTGCTCCGGTGCAACCGGAAGGTGTGGAAGCAGGTGTTGGAAGCGATTCGCCGGGGGGTTCGGCGTGGCAGCCTGGAGGAACGCCGGAAGGGTAAACAGTTACGTCTGATCGGGCTGCCGAACTGGTCGGATGCGCAATGGTTGAATTCTAACATCCATGACAAATCGAATCGTGTTCTGGACATGCGTGTCGGTAGAGGTGATGTGCCTACGGACAGAATCGAACGCCTGCTCGAACAGTACCGCATTCCCATGACCGTCGTTCAGGTGGCGACGCCATTCATCACCACGCTGTGCGCCCAGCGCAAGGACCCCCCCGCAGGCGAGGGCGGCGGCGGCGCGGCACACCGGGAAACAACCATCGACACACTCGGGCCGGATCCTGATACTCCGGATAAACACTGTCTGGACCAGGAACTCCTGGATCAGGTGAAGGAAATCATCAGGACCAAAATATCCCGGCAACAGCTCCGTATCCTTCGCATGTGTTATCTGAATAGGGAGCGCAGGACCATGCCGGATGCGGTCGTGGCGCAGCAGTTGGGCATGAGGGAAAGCATGGTTAAAAGTCTGCGACTCAGCGCAATGAAAACATTTGCATATCTGTTGAGGGATCACGTCCGCAGCAAATCACTTGGCGATGCACTGATACTTTTGTTACTGTTCGAGCAGGATCGTGATAGTATGTCCGTAGCACCCCTAAACGAGGACAACTGAAATGGATAGAAAGCGTGAGTGCGAAAGCTCCATGAAGCCCGGCGGGCATCTCGACGACTTGATTGAGTTGTACTTCGATCTGCTGCTGGATCCTGTCGAGAGCCTCCGCTTCGAGGCGCATCTGGCGGAATGCGACAGGTGCGCGGCGTTGATCGAGCAGGCGGAGCAGCGTCGCGGGGGGGGAGGGGGCATGTTCGAAGCGTTTGCGGCCCCGCAAGTACCGGAAACCGCCTTCTGCATGTCCGACGGAACGTTGGCGGGTTTCGCGGAGAATACGCTGAGCGAGGAGGAACGGAATCTGGTGGAACAGCACCTGGGAGAGTGCCCGTTCTGCGCCGCGCGGTTCGAACGCATTGTCCAGGAGTCCATCGACGCGCGGGCGCAGGCGTTTCACTTCCATTCATTTGAGCGTGGAAGCATTGTTGTGCATGGCGATGCCGATCCATGGACGCCGGCGCCGGCCGCCGCCGATAGCCGGCGCGAATCGGTGGCACTCATCGGCTCCTACCGCTTGTCAATGGAGATCACGACGCGGCGCGAGCACCTCTACGAACTATCCATTACGTTACGCAACAGGGGCCGGCAGGCCAGTGGCGTAAGTCTGCTGCTGGACAGTGTCGAGTCGCCGGGCGTCGCCACCCAGGGAATCGTCACATCCGGCCGGGCGGTGTTCAGCGACGTGACGGCGGGTGATCACCGGTTGATCTTGCAGCGGAACGAGGATCACCTGGGATCGCTGGTCTTCACGCTTCAGGCGCCGGCTGGCTCCCCGCCAGATCCCCCGCCTGCTTCCGGGCCACCAGGATGGTGGCGTACCCCTTGACGAAGGGGATCACTTTGTCCAGCCGTGACACGCTCCAGGTGAATGGATAGATCAGTGAATAGAGCTTGAATGCCTTGGCATGGGATTGCAGTTCCCGGCCCGAACCGGGTGATATGTGACCATCCCGTGCCTGGCGTGCCGGTCCGGAGCGGCGTCGGCGGCTCATGATCTTGGTGAACGCCACATTGATGGCCAGTTCCACAAGCTCCGTAAAGAACCTGGCGTAGGTACTCCGCCGCTCCACGGTGAACCGCGCCGCCCGCAGCCGCTGGTCGAGTTCCGCGATGGTATAGCCTTCACGCTTGTGCCCGTAGACATCCGGCGTCATACCCAGGACATTTTTCAACCTGTTCAACAGGAAGGGCCTGCCGGTGATCGGGGTGGACAGTATCAACAACCCGCCCGGCGCCAGCACGCGATGCAGTTCGTCGAGACAGGCGGAATCGTCCTCGAGATGCTCGATATAGTCGAGACTCACCACGCAATCGAACGCACTGTCTTTGAAGGGCAGTGTCTGTCCCAGGCGCACGACATTTGTGCCGAGCAGGGCCATGGCCTCATTCAGGTTGACGAGATCGAGGTCGGCGTGGACCCAGTCACCGCCCCGGGCGCGCAAGAGGTAGCTCAAGGTGCCCCTGGAGCAGCCGAGGTCCAGTATGCGCATGCCGGTGGTGTCAGGCAGGAGGCTTTCCAGCAGAAGCAGTTTTTCTTTTTTCTTGATTGACTTGTGGAACAGTTTGAGCTGCCATGGCGGTTCGCCGGCCGATTGTCCCGGACCCTGGATCGTCACCTCTCCCATCGGTCACCTTTCGGGCGCATCAGTCGCCGCGGCGCGCCTGCCGCGGTCGGCTCACCGCCGGATGATTTTTCGCACCAGGTCATAACCCAGCATGGTTTCTCCGAGGAACGCGCGCATGTTTTCCACCGGTACGCCCAGGATGGTGGCGCGTGCCACCCGGTCGCACCGGCAGCAGGGTTCGATTCCTTCGAGGTCGAAGTTCTTCATGCGGTGGCGGAGGGTGCGCATGGGCGCTCCGTTCCAGATTTCCCAAAGGCTCTGCCGGTGCAGGTTGCCCAACGGCTGAACGCCGTACCAGTCCTGGGGACATGGCACGACGGTACCATCCCAGAGTACGGTCAGGGAATACCATGGAAAAGTGCAGGGTGAGATCGGGGTCACCGTCTCGGCGCCCCCGTAGTCAGCCATGTTGCCGGCCCAGTTGTGCGGCTGCTTCACGTAGAGCTTGTCCAGCGGCAGGCCTTCGAACCGGGCCAGAAACGCTTTCCTGGCGGTATCGCCGCCGCCGTTCTGACCGATATCTATCACCTGGAACACGGTATAGGGACGGCGTTTCTGGAGCCGCCGTTTCTCCCGCAGGAAACCCAGAATATTGGACAGGGTTTCCTCGAAGCAGGCGCCGCGGCGGATGTCTTCGTAGGTCTGTTTGTCGAACCCGTCGAAAGAAAACGACATCAGGTTCAGTCCGGCGAGGATGAGTTCCCTGGAACGGATGGTGGTAAGGATGGTGGCGTTGGTGTGAAGTCGCGAGCGAATACCGTGGTGGCGGCAGGCATGGATCATGCCGGTCAATTCCGGATGGAAGAGGGATTCACCGCGGTGGCTCAGGTTCATATCGTAGGTATGCCCGGCGCAGTCCGCGGCGATGCGGTTGAACATGGCGATGGGCATGAGACCGCGTGGCGACGTGCGGTCGGTGGAATTGGGACAGACCGTGCAGCGCAGGTTGCATTTGTTGGTGGGCTCCACCCACATCCGCAGCGGTAGATAGCGCAGGGTTTCAGACCGGCGCCAGTAGGCGGCGGCAATAGCTGCCAGCCGTCTGGAGGTGTGCAGTTCGTTCATTCCCGGGAATAGCGGGGGGACTGTCCGACGTGCGCCCTGAACAGGTTGGCCAGCCGCCGGGTGACAGGACCGGGAGCGCCGTCGCCCACCTTGTTGCCATTGATCATGGTGACCGGCAGCACTTCCTTGGTGGTGCTGGAAAGGAAGCATTCATCGGCGGTGGCGAGTTCTTCTCCGCTTGTACGTCGTATCTGGAACCCGATGCCGTGGTCCGCCACCATGCCGAGCAGCCGTTTTCGCGTGATGCCCTCGAGAATGCCCGCATCGAGGGGTGGCGTGACCAGAATGCCGTCGAACACCATGAAGATGTTGCTGGTGGTGGCTTCCGTAAGATAGCCCTGGTAGTCCAGCATGACGGCTTCGTCGGCGCCGTTCTCCTGTGCTTCCCGCAGGGCCAGCAGGTTGTTGAGGTAGTTGCCCGATTTGATGGCCGGATCGAGGGCGTTCACCAGGTTTCTCACCACCGACACCACCGCCAGATGGATGCCGCGCTCATATGCTTCGGTCGGCGGAGTCGTGAGTGGCTGAACGATGATCACCAGGTTGGGCAGCGTTGCCTTGTGAATCTCCAGGCCGATGGGGCCCACGCCGCGGGTGACGATTATACGGGCATAGGACTCGGTGTAATCGGCGTTGGCGAGGGTACGAGCCAACTCCGCCTCGATATCGAAGGAATCGAGCGCCGGTTCCATGCCCAGGGCGCGGGCCGAGCAGCGCATGCGGTGGAGATGTTCGGTCAGGGCGAAGGGCACTCCGTTATAGGTTCGGATCACCTCATACACGCTGTCGCCGAATAGAAATCCCCGGTCGAACACGGAGATGCAGGCCTGTTCACCGCGCACCACCGTGCCATTGACATTTACCCATGCCTCAATGGACCAGGTGCCGGCGCCCGTGCAGCCGGTGACGATATGAGTCCGTTCCTGTGCCATGCTCCTCCCTGGAAACAGTTCATTGGATTCAATTGTACATGACCCTGTTTGTCAAGTATGGAAGCGGATCCCCGTACCCGCATCTCCTATCCGTTGCAGGCGCTTGGAAAAGCTGCTATCACTTGCCTTCCCGCCAACGCACGACAAGAGGAGGAAGGCATGAGGCGCGTCGAGGCTGATCTACACAATCACACGACCTTTTCGGATGGAACCCTCACTCCCGCGGAACTGGTCGCCTGGGGTCGCGAATGTCATCTGCGGGCGCTGGCCGTGACCGATCATGACACCATCGCAGGCTGCGCTGAAGCCCTGGCCGAAGGCCGCCGGCTCGGCATCGACGTACTCGCCGGGATCGAAGTCACGCTGCGCTTCACCAGGCCGTTCTTCACCGGCTCACTGCACCTCCTGCTGTATTTCGATCAAGAATTGCTCTCCGATGCCGCCTTCCTTTCCGATCTCACTACCGTGGTCGCCGCCGGTCGCGGTCCGGGGTTGTTCAAACGCCGCATCCAGGCCATCAACGATTATTTCGGACCCTCGGCCCCGGAGCCGGTGCTGCGGCGGCCGCTCACTTTCGAAGAAGTCCAGTCACTGGCCTCCAATCTCACCCGTCGCCATATCGTGACGGCACTCACGCAATTTCAT
>JAFGDC010000092.1 GCA_016932295.1 candidate division CSSED10-310 bacterium | reverse complement strand
TACGATATAGGATACAGGTGCGGACTGGTTGTGGGGTGCGTTCTGGCGCTTGTCATCGCGTTTTCGGCGAATGCCGGCGCCAGTGATGTGGGAGCAATGCTGGATTCGCTGGAGACGAGTCTTGCGGCCATCGAAGCGGCAGACTACCATCCGCCTGCCTCCTGGCGGGAACTGGCGGAGGAATTACGGGAACCGGCGGCCGTGTTTTCCTATGTCCAAAAGCTGAGATATGAACCGTACTTCGGCCGCCTGCTGGGTGGCGAGGGCGCATTCCGATCCGGAGCAGCCAACAACCTGGATCGCGGTGATTTGCTGCGGATGATGCTCGGACACCTGGGGGTGACCTGCCGCTTCGCCGCCGGACGTCTGTCCGGCGAACAACTGGACCGCCTGTTGCGGGCGGTGCCCAGCACGGCTTCTCATGACAAGGATGAAATCTTCACCGGGGACGAGACCATCCGCATGATCCGGGAGAAAGCCATGAGTCGTATCGCGGACCATTACTGGGTGCAGGCCGAAATCGATGGCAAATGGGTGGATCTGGATGCATCCTTCCCCGATGCCGCATTCGGGGAAGCGGTCTGCAAGTCCTTGCGGACGTTCGATGCGCAGCCACCCGAACTGGAGGCGGAAGTCACGGTGCGGGTCAGGGCAAAATACAGGATGGACGGGCAGATGCAGACCGGCGACCTTCTTGAACATACTATACGGGTGGGAGATCTTGCCGGGATTCCGGTGACGCTGTTCAACGTGGTGAACGGTTTTGATGAGGATGGAACGTTCCGGCTCGAACAGGTTCAGCCCATTCTGAAGATCGGGTCGGAAACGGTCCAGGGTCAGGTCCTGGCCGGAGGCGCGGGCGACGAAGGGGGCGGACTGGTGCCCGCCGGCCGCCTGGGAGGGATTTTTGCGGCGCTCGATGATGATTCGGGCGCGCAACCGCCGTCACCGGGACTGGAACTGTTCGGGCAATGGCTGGAAGTCACGATACAACCGCCTTCACAGCCGACTGACAGCTTCACCCGAACGCTGTTCGAGGGCACCGGTGGTAAGGCGGCGCCGGTGGCGGATCTACTCCAGGTGACCGCTCTTGAATTCTCGCCGGAGAAGGTTCGGGACGAATGGTTCCAGGCGGATGTCCGGTCTGCCTTGCCGACCGTAAGGGCGGGGACAGCCGCCCTGCGCGCCATGCTGGAGAACAAGCCTGACGCGGCCAGGGGGGAGCCTTCCGAAGAGTCGGCCCGAAACAATGCGGAGGCAATGGAGTTACAGCAGGCCATGGCCTGGTTCCTGACCCGGACATTTCGGTTGAATTCTGACAAGGGACTGTCGGATGGTGAAAAAACATCCGGTTTGGCGGCGTACCGGGCCCGCCCGGTGGCGATCCTGGGCGGCATCGCCTGCCGTCCCGGCGCTATCGAATACAGCCTTGATCTGCGGCGGAACGAGATCGAATTCTTTATCCCATCAACGCGGCCCGTATCCTGGGCGGCGCACCTCCAGTTGTTCCGCGGACTGTATGAATGTCGCCTGGAAGGGGCGGTTATGAAATCGTTCACCGGCAAAACGGGGTTGGCAGCCGGTGATGTGCTCGCAGCAGCCAAGAAGAACGGCGTGGAAGTACGGTGGCTGTCGCGGGATGACATCACCGAACTGGGCCAGTGGCAGCTTCCACCGGCGGCGGCCCGCGCCATCCAGCGCTCTTTGTCGCTGGGGTTCTGGGTGTGCGCCCCCCGTGCCCCTGTCGAGGTTGCTGGCGCTGACCGGTATGCCTGGTTTGAATTGAACCCCAACACCGGCCGCCTGGATAGCGTGTTCGACAACGGCAGGCACCAGGGCATGATCGAGGACGCGGCGTTGAAATACGTGCTGGGAGTCGTCATGGGCGATGCCATGGGGTACTACTTGTCGATGGAAGTGGGATTTAATTACGGCATGATTGCTGGTCTCAAGTATTTCCTGGATTGCTCACTGCAACAGTCCGGGGAGGAGTGCTTCGGCAGTGCGGATGTGTGCGGCCCTGCCAAGGAGGATGCACACGCCCTGTGCGACTTGTTCGGTAAATTTTCAGGAGTGGTGGGGTTGAATCCCCTGCCATTCTTGGGGATACCGGATTTCATGACCTACTTCAACGGGGATCCATGCCATATCGGCGCCGCCCTGGGGATGGCCTGGTTCGGCTGCGGCGCATGAAATAACCTGAGCTGTCCCTGACTCCTGTGCCTGACCGTCTCGACCGGATCATCGTCATGGTCAGGGACGTTTCCAATCCAGAGGAGATCGTGCAATGCATGGAGTGTCGGGCGTAAAGAAATACTTCCGCATTTCCATGGCGCTGTTATTCGGCACAATTGTCGCGGTCGTCCTTGTGGAACTTGCCGGCAGGCTGTATTTCCTGGTATCCGTTGGGACCTGCGCGCGTGATCGTCTTCTCCTGGCGGAACGAGGAAATACGTACATCGTTCAGCGGCTGGCTCAGGCGAAAAGCATCATCGACTGCGATTGCCCGCACCCGTATCTGATCTCCACCGAAAGACGGAATGATGCAAGAAGCGGTTCGAACAATGTCGGCATGTTCGGGCCGGATTTCCCCCTGTCCAAGGATGACAAAACTTTCACCATCCTGGTCAGCGGCGGCTCTGTGGCCACTCAATTTGCCCAGGAGCGCCCGGCGGGAATCAGGTATTTTCAGGACATCCTGAATGAACGGTACGATTTTCAGGGCAGGCCTGCGGTTGTGCTGAACGGCGCACGGGGAGGCTGGAAGCACCCACAACAGTTCATCATGCTCCTGCTGTTCGGCGATGTCATCGACGGGTTCATAACCATTGAAGGTTTCAATGAACTGGTCTGTGCGTGTGGGGAGGGTTTCAACAAGGATCTGACCTACCCGGCTGAGGATTTCGCCTTTTTGCATGCGGATGCCGGTTATGGATATGAACACATCCTGGCGGCTTACATGGTGGAACGCTCTTACCTGCTCGCGCTGCACCATCCGGTCTTCAAACATTCGGCGTTTATCTACCTTGTATCCAAAGCATTTCGGACACGCTTGTCGAATTGGGATCAGAAACACAGGGAGGGGATACCCAAACCGTGTTATGACGACTTTTTCAGGCTGCCAGCGGACTGGTCGAAAGCAAGAAAAAAGGCGCATTTTTTAAGCAGATACAAGCACTTCATGCGTGCCATGCATGCTTCGGCGGAGAGTATGGGAGTGCGATCCGTCTCGTTTCTGCAGCCGGTTCCCCCCATTCAGAAAAACCTGACCAGGATGGAACGTGCCGTGATGGGTGATGATGGTTACAGAGATGATTACCAGTTGATGGTGGATGAATTGCTGAAATTACGGCAAGAAGGTGTGCCGGTGGTGAGTATGTTGGATTTGTTCAAGGACTGCAGGGAGCAGGTTTATGCCGACTATGTGCACTGCCTGGAGGCGGAGCCTGACGGCAGATCCCTCGGGTACAGCCTGATGGCGGAACACATCGCCGATGTCCTGGAACTGGAATGGAACCTGCAAAGGAAATAACTTTCCAGCCGTGTTCCATCACCGGGAACTCATTCGTATCCCCACAGAATGACATCCAGCGGACAGCGCAATTCGGTCATATCGGAGCTTAACAGCGCGCCGTAGAACAACAATCCCGCCTGGGTGCCCACGTTTTCGGGCCAGATCAGGGGGGTGATGATTTCGTGTGAGAACAACCCGGTGGGTAGTGTCCGCATCGCATAGTCGAAACCGGCATCGATGGTGCGCCAGGATGGCCACATGAAATACACGCCATGCACTTCCAGCATGATGACCATTGGCACGTCGGCCATCGCCGGTTCCGGATTCACCGTGATCAGGTCAAGAAAAAACGTATCACCGGCCCGGAAACGGGCAGCCGGCAGCAGCAGGTGAACGGCAAGGGTCTGGATTGCGGTCGGTGTCGGAGGCGTCGTTGGCATCGCCGTGGGCGGGGGCGTGGGAGTATCGGGGGCGGCGGGAGTAGTGCCGGGGGTGACGGTGACGACCGTAGTCGGCGATACCGGCGGTTCGGTGGGGGAGGGAACCAAGGGCGTGCATGTGACGGTAGGTAGGGGGACGGTGGGGGTGGGAGTGGCGGTCGCTTCCGCGATGGTTACCGTTACATCGTGCCAGACGCCGTACTTGTAGCGGTGGTCCACGGCCCGGGCCCGGATGGTGAACTCTCCGGTCGGTGCCCCCACCAGGTCCACCAACAGTTCCCATTCGGCGAATCCGGTGCTCGAAGCGGCGCACTGAACTCCCCATGGGGTGATCACCTCGACATTGCGGATCGTGTCGTCGCTATCTCCGGCCGTGCCGGTCACCAGCACCGTGCCCGCCACCGTCCCGCCCGCCGTCGGCGCGGTGATGGCGCAGACCGGCGGTTCATTGGGTTCGGGTCTGATGAGCCGAAGGGGATCACTTGTATAGTTCGGATGATACGCGCCGCCTCCCAGCAGGATCGTATCGCCTGCCTCGTCGATCACCACATGGCCGATACAGGGTGCCGTCCATATGATTTCACCTACATCCAGATCATAGACGTAATGATACCCCTCCTCACCCTCCTCCAGATCCGATGGTGAAAAGACCACCCGGGAACCATCTCCGGAAACCGCGCCCACAGGTCCCCATGGATATTCCTGGGACCAGATGGTGGAACCGTCGCTGCCGTCGCAGACCTTGACCAGGCCCATGACCCCTGAATCCATCCAGGCATCCGAGAACCGGCATACCACTCCCGCTCCCCTGGACAGGTCGCTGTAATGGCTGTAAGTTGCCTGCCCGCCGCCGCTTTCCGTCCAGATCGGCTCTTTTTCTCCGGCTACCGGCGGCGACAAGTCGAACAACTGGTTACTGCACCATGTTGAGAAGGTGAAATAGCTGCCGTCCCTGCTGTACGCTCCGTCTATGGTCCAGCACGGGGAGAGGGGCTGCGTTATCCACGCCGGGACGGACGGTGTCGGCGAATCCGTGTCATAACAAACGACATAGCCTGGATCACCCATCAGGCCGCCGCCAAACATGCCGATCACATGCAGACCGTCCTCCGACATGAGGGTTTCATGGAGCCGCGCCGCCACGCCCACATCTTCACCAGGGCAATCGGACCACAGGAAACTTCCGGTATCGAGGTCGTAAAAATATATTTTGCCTCTGTACGTGCCGTTCGGGAGGTAATTGGAAAATGCAAGCCGGGAGCCGTCGGCGCTCAACGCCACGCTCTTCATCCAGCCGCTGCTGTCGGTATGCTCCAGGATCAGCGTATCGGGTAGCTCGTATACATAGACGGTCATGCCCACGCTGCAGGCGATCCTCTGCCCGTTATCGGACAAGGCCACGCACCTGGCATCCTGACCGCTGTACTCCCGGCGCAGGATGGGCCAGGGAGAGGTGGTCTCGAAAACCGCCAGGGCGCTGGTGTCGTTGCCGCTTTTCCTGGTTACCGCCGCGCAGAACGCGCCGTCCGGCGTGATGGCCAACGGACGGTAGGACATGAACACCTCGTCCGCCTCCTCATCCTCCCAGATCCAGTTCGGCGTATAGGGATCGGCGGCGGCGACACCGGAGAGTGCGCAGCAGGCGGCCAATATGGCCGGCAGGACATTGAATAACCTTTCTTTCATAATGAACTCCCGTGGCAAGTGTCATCCATGTAAAGCGTAGTCCGCCCTGCCGGGAAATACAAGGGTTGCTGGAACCGGGAGAAGTGCGTCGTCCGGTGGTCAGAATGATTGGTTCGGGCGCAGTCGTTCCAGTTCGTTTTGCGCGGCGTTGTAGAGGATTTCCTCGGCGGCCATGCCCCGTTCGTCCGGGTTGGGATAGCAGATGGCGTCGGCCACCGCGCGTACCACTTCATACTCTTCGTACAACGAATCGAGTCTCATCGCCAGGAATCGCCCCCAGGTGTATTCGAGGTCCTCGTCCGCGGGTGTTTGACCACTCCGCTTCAGGTGCAGTCTGAACGCGGCCGCCAGCATGTCGTGGAAGTACTGCAGCGGCCGGTGATCGAAACCGCGCAGGGCAGCGAGTTTCTGACCGGTTTCCGAGACCATTCCCAGCAGCCGCTGGGCATACCGGTAGTGATCGGTCGCGTGGGCCACGATCATTCCCAGTGAGTTGCCATACCATCGTGATTGCAACTCCATGAGAACCAGGTTGTCGTCACCTTCGAATTGCGCGCCGATTATCATATGATACACCCATGTTCAGGTTGTGGAGTTTTCTTCAAACCTGGTGTTGCCGGGATCAGTAGAGTTCCGGCGTGTCAATAGTGGCCTTGCCGCCGCCTTCGTCACCGGCCCGTACAATACCGGTTTCGTCGACGTACGCCGATCTCACGCCGGTGCTGCGGTAGTCGATGGGCCAGGCGGTCGCGGACCACGTCCAGATCGAGGCGCCGTATTCCTGCATCCCCGATTCGATGGGTTCGCCAGCCACCAGTTCGAAGGAATACCCCGATTTGACTCCCGTCGCCAGTTGCGGGTCTATGAATTGGACTCCACCAGCGCCCTGGCCGCTGCCCAGGCAGGCAAGGCTGCCTGTGTAGGTGTGTGGTGAAGCGTTGTTGTTGTAATCGGTCTGACCGGCGGCAATCGTTTTCAGGGAGCCAATCATGCACGCCTCGTTGGCGGACATCCGTGACCGCAGCAAGGATGGAATGGCGATTGCCGGCAGGATCATCAGGATGAACAGCACGCCGAGACTGCCCAGCACAATGCCGGCGATGGCCAGGTTCCTGCCGCCTTGCCCGGTCTTGTTGATGTTACCTATCCCAAGCACGCCCAGGATGATCGCGAGTATACCCAGGAGGGGCACACAAAACGAGAACAGACCTGTGATCAGTGACCAGAGCGCCATCCCGTTGGTCGATAACGGACTCGGTTGCGTACCCATGTCTCCTGTCTGATTCGAAGGTTCGATATTACCCATCTTTACCGCCTTTCCTCGCCGTTGAAGCATTCAGGGTGGCCACCTAGAAACCCTACCCTTGCTTAACAGGAGACTCCAAAACAATTTTCGAGATTGATTCTGTAAGTACTGCTCGATCACCTGAAAAGTTTGTCTGGAAATCCACATGTTTAATAGGATCGTAAGCGATGTGTCCGTGTATGTCAATGATGGAAGCAGCAATCTTTTGTTTCGATATACGCCTGAGGTGGATCAATAGTGAGGAGAGGTTGCCTGACGACGCAAGCCGTTGCGTGCCTCCAGCGGCGGT
>JAFGDC010000091.1 GCA_016932295.1 candidate division CSSED10-310 bacterium | reverse complement strand
GACCACTATCCAGGCGCTTGGCGCGGATCCCGGGGCGGTCGAGGCAGCCCGTGCTCCCGAACCGCCCACGACCATCTAACGAACCGCTCTCCCGAATCGATCACGAACCAACCCAAGGTGTAGTGGTACCGCATTCCCGATACCACAAAATACATTGCGTTATCGCCGGTTCGACCGTAGAATACCGGCATCATGGAGAAGCGGATCGAACGATTGATGCGGGTGTTGAAGCGATCGCCCAGTCTGGCCGGAGCGGTGGTGCACGAGCGCTACGTCGAATCCCGGCCCGCCCTGTATGGTGAAACCTCGTATCCACTGGGAGATGTACTGATCGCGGCCATGAATCGTCTGGGTATCCAGCGGCTCTTCAGCCACCAGGCGGAAGCCCTCGACTGGCTGCATCGTGAGCGGGACGTGGTGGTGACAACGCCCACCGCCTCCGGCAAGAGCCTCATCTACTTCCTGCCCATCCTCGAATCGGTGCTGGCCGGACACGGCGCTACCGCGGTCTGCCTGTATCCGTTCAAAGCCCTGGCCCGTGATCAACTGGGTAAACTGGAGAAGCTGGCGGCGGCGCTGGATCTTGATCCGACCGGAACCGCGGCGGCCTATGACGGTGATACCAGCACCTACCATCGCAAGAAGATCCGCGGCAGGCCGCCAGCGGTACTCATGACCAATCCGGATATGCTCCACACTGGCATTCTTCCTTACCATGACAAGTGGGCGGATTTTTTCGCCAGGTTGAAATGGATCGTGATCGATGAATTGCATGTATATCGTGGCATCTTCGGCAGTCATGTCTCATGGATTCTGCGCCGGCTGCTTCGGCTCGCCAGGCATTACGGCGCCTCACCGCGCTGCATTGCCTGTTCCGCCACCATCAGCAACGCCGGAAGCCTGATGGCGGAACTGACCGGTCGCGATCCGGCGGTGGTCACCTCGAGCGGTGCTCCCCAGCCGGGCATGCAGTTCGTCATCATGGATCCCGCCGAAAGCCTGCTGGGCATGGCCATCGACCTGTTTTCCCTGTGCGTCAACGAAGAATTCCGGACCATCGCTTTCACCAAGGCGAGAAAAATCACCGAGCTGCTTTACACGAGCGCGGTCCAGCGGGTGGGGCACCGGAGCGACCGGATCTCCGCTTACCGTGCCGGTTTTCTGCCCTCAGAGCGGCGGGAGATCGAACAACGCCTGTTCGAAGGCAGCCTGCACGGCGTGATCTCCACCAGTGCCCTGGAGGTGGGGATCGACGTGGGAGGCCTTGACTGCTGCATCCTGGTGGGATACCCCGGGACGGTGGTGAGCACCCTGCAGCGCACCGGCCGGGTCGGACGCGGCGCCGATGACGCGGCGGCGTTCATGCTCACTGCCGAAGATGCCCTGGATAAGTATATCGCCACGCACCCCGATCTCCTTTTCACCGGTGGTTTCGAATCGGTGCATGTGCAGCCCGACAACGGCCGCATCATGCATGACCACCTGTTGTGCGCGGCGGCGGAACTGGCGCTTGACGATCAGCTCGATGACCTCATTCCAGCCGCGCGCGCCGGCATCGACCTCTTGACGCACGCCGGGGAACTGCTTGAGGGGGTTGACGATCAGGCGCTCCATCCGCTGATTCCGGATCCGCATCGTCAGGTCTCCATCCGCGGCGTGGGGGAAGAATACGTCATCGTCCGCGAGCAATCCGGCAAGGGGGTGGGGAGTCTCTCCGGGATCAGAGCCTTCCACGAAGGCCACCAGGGTGCCGTGTACCTGCACCACGGGCAGCAATACCTGGTCACGAGGATGGATCTCGACCGGCGGCTGATCATCGTCGAGCCGGTGAGCGTGGACTACTACACCCAGACCCATTCAGACAAGGAGACCTTCATCCTGGAAATAGACAGGACAGTGGAGCATGGCTTGTTTGCCGTTTCCACCGGACGGGTCAAGGTGGTGGAGCGAATCACGGAATTCGTCAGGAAACGGATTTTCACCGGAGACAACGTGGGCAGGTTTCCTCTCGAACTGCCGCCCCTCGCTTTTGAAACCAACGGAGCCTGGATGCAGGTTTCGGACAAGGTGCGGGCGGCACTGGAAGCCCGCGGCCTGCACTACATGGGCAGCCTCCACGCCTTCGAACACGCCGCCCTGGCCATCTTCCCGCTCATCTCCATCTGCGATCGCTACGACCTGCGCGGCATCAGCTTCGCCTTCCATCCGCAGCTCAAGCGGGGCGCCGTGTTTCTCTACGACAACATTCCCGAAGGACTGGGCATTGCCAGGCAAGCGCAGGATTCCTTCCAGGAGTTGCTGGGCAAGGTATATGAAGTGGTTTCCAACTGCCCCTGCGACCATGGCTGCCCGAGGTGCATCTATTCACCACGCTGCGGCGCCGGCAACCGCACCCTGGACAAACAAGGCGCCATCGCCCTGCTGGAATATCTTCTGGGTAAGCGTACCGTCACCGAAGAAACGGTTGCCATGTCACTGCCAGTGCTGACGCCGCCGGAGCAGGCACCCGAATCATCCCCCTCGCCGGCGGTACTGGTCTTCGACCTGGAAACCCGGTACGCGGCGCAGGAAGTGGGAGGCTGGAACAAGATCCATCTCATGAAGCTTGCCATCGGAGTTGTCTACGACCTCTACAAGCAACGCCG
>JAFGDC010000090.1 GCA_016932295.1 candidate division CSSED10-310 bacterium | reverse complement strand
GATCATCAGCCGGCCGCCGGGTGGTGCCCGGATCGCGCGGTCAGAAGCGCCGGCGGGCAGGGTGCGGGACATGTCTGGCGGCGTGCCGTGCCGCGTCACGGTTCGCTCCGCTGTCGTGAGAACGCGCGAAAGGACGGCCGTGGTGATGCTCATTTCCATCATCCTCGGCATGCTGATCGGGCTGGAGGGCTGTTGTCAGGCCGCCGACACGCATCTGAGGGAGATCGACAAGGGGCTCTGGACCGGGGAGTATCACGCCGGTGCGGGCGGGAGTGGCGCGCCGCTCCGGGTGGTGAGGATCGATCCCGGGATATTCGAATTCAGGCTGCTCTGCAGCAGTGAACTGGGTACGTCGCGGCGTCCGGTCAGGGAATGGCGCCGGGAGCATGGATTGACCGGCGCCGTGAATGCCGGGATGTATCTGACGGATTACCTGACCAATGTCGGGTACATGAAGAACGGCGCGTATCTGAACAACGCCCGGATCAATCCCAAGTATCAGTCCGTGGCGGCGTTCTCGCCGGTGGACCAAACGGCGCCTCCTTTCAGGATCTTCGATACGGATGTGACACCGGCCAGGGAAATCATCGCGCGGTATGAGATCGTGATCCAGAATTTGCGGTTGATAAAGCGGCCAGGGAAGAATCGCTGGAGCATGCAGGAAAAGCGTTGGAGCGAGGCGGCGCTGGCGGAGGACGGCGACGGCATGGCGCTGTTGATTTTCGCGGGGGAGCCGTTGTCCATGTATGAATTCAACGAGGTGTTGTTAGGGCTGCCGCTGGGGATCGTGGCGGCGCAGCATCTTGAGGGCGGCGCGGATGCGTCGTTGTCGGTGGTGCATGGGGGCTTTGTCCTGGATCTCTGCGGCGGCGTGGGTACCGCCGGCGCCGTGGCGTCCGGCTCCTGCCGGTCGGTTCCCAATGTGCTGGGTTTTGTCAGGCGGCCGCCGTCGGGGGAGTGAGTTGCCGGTGGAAACAGCGCCGGCATTGCCTCCGTATTTCCGCGGATAGACAATGTAAAATGTTATGTGGGTTCAGGTCAGGGGCGTCCGGTGGATACATTGTCGAGGAGAGAACGCTGGTGGCTGATACGGAAACCGTGTATCACCCCACGCACCGGGTTGCGGGTGCCTTGATGGCCTGCAACGGCAAGGTTTGCGTCGATATGGGCAACGGGGTGGTATGCCGCGGCCCCGCGACTCACAGGTGATATGAAGAACCTCAAGAACCATCGTCCGGCAGATCACTGAAGCATCGTTGCCCCTTATTCATGCGCTTGCGGGGCAGGTCGACGATGCGTAGTATCATCTGCATGGAAGACGAGGTACCTGCCCGTGTCCCTGGATTGTATGCACCGCCACGAGTTCGGGCGCTGCTGAACGCTTCGGCGTTGCCCGGTCTCCAACCGGCCAGAGATGCGCTGCCCGCTCTTCTGTGGATCGTAGGTCTACAATGAACGCATCGCCAGATCATGCCGTCGTTCCTCAGATTAAATCAGCCAGATGGTGGCTATTCCGTTTCTCTTTGCCGATCATCTGCCTGCTGCTCGCCGGTGAAGTGGTATGGAGCCTTTACTCCTACCACTGCTGCGAGACCCTCTCGGTCTCGAAGCTACTTAAAGATGAGACCGGTGATCTCCTCTTATGTCCTCTCGCCGCCGGAGTATCCGGCACGGTCGAGATGATGTCTCATCCCTATCTCGACTTCATACTTCGACCTTCGCGGGGAGGAAACAACGTTGGCCTTCCCGGGAGGGACTATCGTCTAAAGAAAGCCCACAATTTCTTCACAATCCTGATAGTCGGGGGATCGGTGGCATCCCAGTTCGCCAATGCTCAGGACGACCGGAAGTGCCACCTGGCCACGATCCTGGAATCCCGGTATGACTTCGGTGACCGGGATCTCCAAGTGCTCAATGGGGCTCTCGGAGGATGGAAACAACCCCAGCAACTTCTCATGGTGGAGTTGTACGGCGATATAGTCGATGCCGTCGTATCCATCGAGGGCTACAATGAGCGCGTCGTCGCCAACAGCGGTGCAGTCGTCCGCCTCGAGTATCCGATCGTCAACACGCACCGCATGAATCCCCTCCGGCAGGGGAGCACGGCCCACCTGCTATCGCTCTCATCCGCTGTTGCCCTGACGAGACTGTCCGGAGAGCATTGGCTCCTGTCTCACTCGAGATTTGCATACTGGACACTTCGGTTTATAAGAAAGCGCCTCATGAGCCGGGCAACGGCTATGCCTCACTCTGGTGCGGATAAAGACTCCCTGGAAATCATCTTCGGTCTCTATCCCGAGTGGGGCGCCGAGGAAAAAAGAGCCTTCAATATCGAGCAGTACAAAAAGTACCTTCGTCTCATGCATAGCGCCTCGCAGACCCTTCATATTCAGGACGCGGTCTTCCTCCAGCCGGTTCCATCCGTCAACAAGCATCTTACCAAAGAGGAGGTTCTGCGTGTGGGAAACCTGGACTATGGGGAATCCTATCAAGCCCTGGTTTCAGATCTTCTCACTCTCAGGCATGAGGGTGTACCCGTTTACAGCCTCCTGGATATATTCGATGGTGTCCCGGAATCAGTCTACGTTGACTCAATACACTGCTCACTTGAAGATGGCGCTGTCGGCTATCGGATCATGGCGGAGAGAATCGCCGATGTTTTGGCGGATCTGTGGCAGCTTCCTCCGAGAGAGCCCACATATGATCCAGCGTCTTCAAGCCCTCCCCGTGAACACACTGTAGCACCATGGGGGTCGAGCTTTGATCGTTCTCATCCAGGAAGTCCTGATTATAGGAAGGAGAGATCGAAATGATCTATAAACAACAAAGGTTTCCAGCCGACGCGGCAGACCGCGCGGCTGAAACCTGTCGTGGGTCGAGCAAGATGAAACGGGTAGCGGTTTTGTGTCTTGCGCTTCTTGCCGCGGGTTGCGGCAATCCAAAACATCCCACCGTGACGGATGAATCCGCTCGCGCCATGATTGTGGCACAGTTCAAGGCACGCGGAGTGAAGAACGCTTCCTCGTTACTCGACATGGATGTGCAACCATTCGGCGCACGGACCAAGGTCGTTAAGGTAACATTCAGGGGCATGATGCCAGTGAGTATAACACGTTGGATTGTGGATGCAGGCCATGGGGCCAGACCCGTCGAGATTTCGTCATTACTGTATGCTTTCCAGACGGACTATCCATGTGTGCGTACTGAACATGACAAGGTCTCCCTGGCCAACCTGTTCGTTCAGTTGATCGCTGTCTACCATCAGGAGATCATCGACTCCACGAACGACATTCCGGGCTACGACAACGCGCCACTCGATCCTGACCTTGCGCAATCGGTGCGTGCCCCATTCCATATTGGCGAGAAGTCTTACGTTCTTTTCACGTATCAGCAAATTGGTGGTCATGTCCGGCGGTACAGATTCACTTTTCGTCTCACGGGAGTGCTTGACGAGGTGGACTGTCTGGAGTTGGGCAGTGGTATCGGAGAGGCTCGTTACCGGTTGTAGATAATGGAATCCCCCCTGACCAGGGCGGTGTCAATAGAAAACGAGCCTCACGGAAGAAGCATCCTGTTGCGGTGCAACGGGGATAGTATGCTTCATGCCTGTATGGCGGTGGGGATGGTTGGATGTGATGGAGACTGCTCGTCACCAGTTCCACTCAATCATGGGAGTGGATTGGGGCATAGAGCTTTCATTGAAGCGTGAGTCTTGGAGAGGTAGAATGAGCTGGGAGGTGGACGATGATTCGCACCGTGAAGGCTATTGTTGATGCGCAGGGAAATGTTCGGGTACTGGAGCCCATACAGCTTCCAGCTCCTCGAAGAGCATTGCTCACCATTTTGGATGAAGATCCGCAGTTGATACTTCAAGAAACGACGCTTCTCAGCGAGGCCGCTCTTGCAGAGGATTGGAGCAAGCCGGAAGAGGAAGAAGCATGGTCCTACCTGCAAGATGATAGGAATCAGGGATGATAAATTTCGGCGAGATCAAGCTGGTTGACATACGCGATATCTGGCCAAACGAAGCTACAGACTTTACTCCTTGGCTGGTTGACAACATCGACAGGTTGGGTCAGGCACTTGGAATGGAAATCGAAGTACAAGAACGTGAGGCAGATGTTGGGGACTTCTCCCTTGACATCAAGGCGAAGGACCTCGGAACTGGGCGTACAGTCGTCATTGAGAACCAGTTGACGGAAACCGACCATGATCACCTGGGTAAGCTCCTCACCTACGCGGGTGGATTTGATGCAGGAGTCCTTGTGTGGATTGCCAAGAGACTACGCGATGAGCACCGTAAGGCATTGGAATGGCTTAATGAACAGACTGGTCCCGATGTCGATTGTTTTGGTGTCGTAATCGAGGTCATGCGGATTGACGACTCCAAGCCTGCATTTATACATGACGACATAAATATTTGCGTATAAAGATCGAATATGCTATCCTGGGCTCATGAAAAAGCTCACGATAGCAGACGCCG
>JAFGDC010000089.1 GCA_016932295.1 candidate division CSSED10-310 bacterium | reverse complement strand
TCTTCCGTTTCTCTTTTCTCCTTTGTAGGTGTAGGTAGGTTGTTTTTCTCGCTTCCCGACAGTTCCGCCCAAGGATTGCACCAATTCTTTTACTCCAAGGGCGAGCTGATGGGATGTGGTCGAATATTCAATTGCATAGCCATTGGCAACAGACCCGTCAGTATCAAGGATGCCCTGGAGTAAGGAAAGACGATCCTCGACGTCCGAGTAAAGGTAATCTTCCGGAACAAACTTCTCCGGCGATTTGTGACCTGCCAAACCTAAATTTCTCAGTTGATCAAGCAGGGGGTTCCGAACATTCCTTTGTCCAGTGCTTAACCTCCAGTCGTATTTGTTACCGGTGGGCATGAGCAATACAGGATGTGGCAGCAACATCCTCACCTGTTCCAGTATTTCTTCATCGGCTGAAGTGAGTCTAACTGAAACGTGGTCGGCCAGCCCGCCATCGCCAATGAGCACACCAAGTAAATATGGGTCTATCGGCAATTCTCTTTTTTCAAAGCTGACTGGTTCAACCAGTGGAATGAACACCTGGTAATTACCAGTCGTTGGGTGAGTAAGCGGCTCGGCCATGATCTGGCGAAGTGGCTTTACATATCCAGGTTTTCCTTTCCATTTTCGGAGGGGCGAGCGCACGACCCACAGATGATCCGCCGTGCAATCTGTAGAACAACCGTCGCTGAAGGTCACCCGATAGATATCCATCTTGCCTTGAGGATAGACACCGACTACTTTGGCGTTTCCTCCATCGGGATTGATGACCTTATCACCGACTTGAATCTCGCCCATAAGTTTGTATCCATTGGGGGTGTAGACTTTGCTTGTGAGGCGGCTCGCTTTGCCCACGCCCATCTCGCCTTGCACATTTCCAACACCGTGCTTCCTGATCCCCCTGGCAATTCCTGCGGCGATATGCCGTTGGGTCGGAAGCAACCCCGGCTTCTCCTGTCCCGGCAACGGTTTGCGTTTTGTACCGAGCGTGTCGAGGATCGCCGTTTCTCCTGACGTCGGATCGAAGTTGTACAGCGGCCGGTATGTGGACAGGATGTGCGCGCCAAGCTGGTCGCCGTAGCGATGCATGAACTTGGAGAGCGGCTCGACCTGATCGATGATCTCAATTCCACTCTGGCGTAGGATTGCCACGGTCGAGACGAAGCGGTCACGGAAGACCTCGGCAGTGGTCTTGCCGTCCTTGCCGACTTTCTCCTCCACCTTCTCTGTGACCTTCACGACGCGGCCCTTCACCAGCATGGGCTTGCCATCCTCATCGTTCAGACGCAGAGTGCCCATCATGCCGGAAGCCATCAACATCGCGATATGTCCCTTCTTCAAGGGCATAACCGGTTGCTTGAATTCTCCCAGAGCGCGCGATGGATTGATCAGATCCAGCCATTCCTTCGATGCCATGACACCGCGTTTCTGCGTGGCATCCACGATCTCTTCTGGCTGCCAATCCAGGCGGGTGAAGCGGACCGGTTGCCCACTTGCGCTTTTGTCCGATGCCGGCAGGAGTGCATACACTGGTTCCGCAACAGCCTCCAACACTGGCGGTTCAACATCCGCCCAAGCCTGTACCTGCCGGACTTCCTCAGCCGAGGGCAGTTTGAACTTTTGTCGTTTTACGCCCAGCACGATCACCTGATTGAACTCTGTTTCGGGGTAATGATAGACCGTGAGACATTCGTAATACCCGGCCAAGTGCGAAGCCACATCCAGATCACGTAGCAGGGCATGCGGCACGATATAGACCAGTGCGCCACCTCTTATCAATTTCGGCGTGGTGGATTTCAGGAATTCCAGCTCCAGTCGTTTCTGGTCGCCGAGACGGTCATGACTGTACGGCGGGTTGAGGAACAGCAGGGTGATCGACTCGTTGGTGAGGTGACAGGAACTCCAGGGTGCATTGAATAGGCGATCCATCTTCTCAGCGGCCAATGCAGCACGAACCGGCGACAACTCCGCGCCCCAACTCTGACAGTTCAAGGCGGTGGCGAGGATGGAAGCGGCTGTGCCTTCGCCTGCGCATGGATCAAGCAGGCGACCCGTCTCTGCAGGTTTGAAGTACGTTGTCAGCAATTCAGCGACGTGGGTTGACGTTGCATAAAAACCCATCTTCTCGATTGCGGGAGGTCTCATAGTGACTCCTTTCGGAAAATGAAACGCCCTCGCACCGGTGGGTACGAGGGCGTCGAGTGAATGTGGGAACTTACCTGACTTTACACACCAAGCAGCTGGCGATGTTCACATACATCAACGGCTCACAACGTTCCAAGCGAACGAACTCGGGAATGCCGCGCGTCCAGTCCGTCTCCGAGTGACGGAATTGGATCACCAGCCCGCGCCCCTGTTCCGCCAGCATGAGACTCCAGGCATGCCAGGCATCCGCGCGCGTATCGCAGACCGCGAACTCGAGTCGTTCCAGCACGGCGGAAGCCAGCGCCGGTTTGCGGGCGGAAGAGTTCACCTTGATCTCCAGGAACTGGAGCAGTTCCTGCCAATCGGCCTTCCGTAATTGCGCCAGCCAATAAGCAGGATGGGCATCCGAAACCTGCCAGTAGCGCGGGTCGAAGATCTGTTGGGGTGAGACTGTTTGGAACATGTCATCTCCTATACCGTGAGAACTTCCTGCTCGAGCAGGTTCTGCACCAGCGCCTGCCAGTCCTTGGTCAGGTCAATGCGGACTCCGCCGCGGCAATCCCCGCCGGTTTCCAGACGTTGGATGAACTCCGCATCCAGCGCGTACTCCCACAGCGTCTTCGCCCAAGTATCGGGAATGGGAAAGGCCAGCGTCTCCTGCAGGCGTTTCAAGGTCAGGGCTTGCAGATGCGCTTCCGCCTCCCTCTCCTCAAAGACAAGGGCATAGGCTGCGTCGTCTTTAGCTTCCCACTTGCCAGGGAGCGCCTTGCGACAGATCAACCCGGCATGCAGGAGGTTGAAATCGGACAGAGGCTGCGTCACCATCTTCACCTCGCCATCCGCGATCACGGACGTACCTCGCATCGAACACCCCCCGCGTCCGCGGATCAACGAAGCCCACAGACTCTCCACGCTGGTCTTGTGAGCTGCCACGCCAACATATACTAACGTGTGCTGATATGGGCGATCTTGTAAAACTGCGAAGCCGGTCACATCCGCGCGGGTATGGGCATTGCTCAAGGTGGGAATGCGCCCATCCGGGTACAAGTGTCGCATCGAAGAAACCTCAACCACAGGTTCGATGCGGTACACGAACACTCCCGCGTTTGCCCGCACCAATTCGTGGTTGATGTCGCGCAGAAGTTCGGACGCATTCAAACTGACATTCAGGCTGGTGAAAGTAATTTCGGTTTCTTCCACCTGAATTTTCACCGTGCGGGCATTCATGTCCACGATAGCAGAGGCTGCCAGCCAATCCTGATCCTTCTTCAAGGCCG
>JAFGDC010000013.1 GCA_016932295.1 candidate division CSSED10-310 bacterium | reverse complement strand
TGGATTCGGCGCTGCACCGCCTGAATTCGGGGGAACGTCTCCGCGACGAAGAGTTCGATGCGGTGGTGAACAAGCTGTCCGAGGTTCTGGAAGCCGCCGGTGAATTGGAAGACGGGGATACCACCGCCGCCGGCTTACGCGCCACGCTCGCTGCCGCCGCGCATGATCCGAACGATTTTTTAGATTTCTATGAGCGGGAATGGGAGGCGTTGAGCACTCCCTACCACCTGGCGGCGGGACTGCTCTATATCAAGGAATGGCGGCTGGAGAGCGCGCTCAATTGCGCCGAACGTGCCCGCGAGCCGATTCTCGTGGAGCATCTGGTGGCGACGTTCCTGGAACGTCCTTCCAGCGCCAAGATCATGATCGGTCGTCTCATCAATCTCCTGGAACGAATGGGATTGCAACATTCGACAGGATACAGCGAATTGTGCGTGTTCCGCGGAATCAGCACCGGTTCCTACCGGCTCTACTGGGACAAGGTGCTGTTCCGCTGGCCGGCCGAGTATCCCGACCGGTTTGTCAAGGCGCTGGCGGCAATCCTCGATTCCATCACCTCGACCGATGACCTTCCCGACCTGTTACTCGGCATGCTGGAAAGCCAATTGCGTGAAGAAGAATTGACGGCCATCGTCGAACTGGTGGTTCCCAGGCTCGGCAGGAAGGGCAAGGATCTCAACGAGACCCAGGTAAGCCGCTTGATGCGGGTACTGGATCGCTGGGCGGCCGGGCTTCCGTCCTTCGCCCCCATCGCGGCGCGGGTGAGAACCAGCCTGATGGACGAAGACGACCGGCGGCGCTACCAGTTGCAGTGCTTCCGGGAAGGCCGCGAACTGCCGGTCGAAACCGTTCTTGACCTGGTGGAGCGTAGCGACCGGGCTGGAGAGGAGCCGGAGGATCTGCTTCGGGTGCTGGACCTGCTGCCGCTGCAGAGCGATGCCGCCCAGCGGGAGCGGATCGCCGCGTTGCGGGGACGACTGGCGCTGGTCAAGGTGCGCGGCCTGTTCAATCAGCGCCGGTTGGATGCCGCGCTGGACAGTATCGTGCAACTCATTGGGGAAGACGGCGGCGTGGAATCTGAAATTCTGGCGATGTTTCAGAATCCTCCCGCGGTGCCGGCCGCTGAACTGCATCGCCGGTTCCTGGAAATCGTGCCGCCGCTGCCGGATCAGGCGATTCGTGGTTTACTGATCGTGGCCTTACGCAACAAGGGCGTGGACCAGGATCGACGGATTCGTGCCGCCGCCGGTTGGCTCATCTCACAGGTCAGGGAGGATGCCGAGATCCGCTGCCTGCTGATGCGGATGCTGTACGAGAAAGGCAGGTTCTTCGAGGCGTTCTACTGCTGGAGTGCGGTTCGGCAGCGGGAAGGTGCCACTTTGCTGGAATTGCCGGAATACGCCGTAGTGCCGATGGGAGTGATCCGCGCATACCTGGCCGCCGGTGAATATGAAAAAGCACGCCGATTCACCGTTGCGAATGGTCTGCGCCGCTACCTTCAGACCTGGTCGGGCCAACTGCTCAGTGCCTTCATCGAATATCGTCTGGCGCTGTCCATCCCTTACCAGGAGGAGCGACGGGCACGCCTGCAAGGGGTTCTCGATCATGTCGACCTGCTTGCAGTGTTGCCGGCCTTCAGGGAAATCGCCCTCTACATCTCCTGGAACCTGAAAGCCCTGATTACCCTGGAGCAGAGTATTGCGGAGGTGCTCAGGAAAATCGTGGCGGCCAGGGAAGAAGAAGCGGTCCTCGAGGGGCAACTCGGCAATATTCTGAAACCGGATCCTTATTATGGCAGCGATCCGACCGGCATGAAAATACAGCGTGAGGTGGAGAACCTGGTGCGGAGCCGCGGCGGGACGATCGAGGCAGCCGCGGACCTGGTACGGACCGAGTTCGCCAGGGAACGGCCGGGCAAGAAGACAAGAGAAGGATTGAAACTCAAACTCAAAAAGATGGAGCAGGTGGACCAGCAAATCAAGGAAGTGGTTGGTGCCCGCGGGGAGCTGGCCAATTCCATCGGTCTTCCGGAATTGGATCTGAGTGAGGTGAAAGCCAAGCTACAACGCCTGCGTGTCGAGATGATGCCGCACGTGCAGAACGAACAGGTGGACAGCGTATTCATCTACGAATTCGCCATGAATGAACTGCGCGCGGCCGCCGGAGTCGAAGGCGGCGGCCGGGGCGGTCGATCAGGCGCCAGGGAGGAGTGACATGACGCTCAAACGTTCCCTGGACAGAGACCTCAGAGAGAACCTGAGAAAAATACTCGTGGAATTGACCGAAAAATGGCGTCTTGAGCTGCGGGAGAGATTGCGGGTGGAAAATCCGCTCGCCGGAGTGCCAAGCCTTCTGCGCCACCAGGACGAAGACGAGGGTGACGAGTGAAGCTCGGGATCGATTTGGGGATGTCGAGCTGTGCGGCAGCCGCGATCGTGAACGGCGTGATGAAGGAACTGGTGCCCAAGGGTGGATTTGTTTCCGTGGCTGCCCGTGTGCATGGAAAACTCGAGGTGGGTAAACGCGCCTGGAGCAGGAGCCGGGAAAAGGGCACCGTGCTTGTTGCCGATCTGAAGCGCCGGCTGCTCACCCCACAGGTCATGGGAGTGCCCACCACCGACCTGATCGCAACGATTCTCAAGGAAACGGCGAGAACCGCCGGCGAGGTAGCCGGGGAAGATGTGGAGCGGGTTGTGGCAGGTGTGCCCGCCTGCTTCGGCATGGTGCACAGAAGGCAGTACCGGAAAGCGTTCGAGAAGGCTGGGCTGCCGGCGCCGGATATCTATTGCGAATCGGCGGCCGCCATGATCGGATTGCACCGCACGGGGCGCTCCCTTCTGAATGGCAGGTACCTCCTGCTGGATTACGGCGGCGGCTTCGCTGAAATGGTGATAGGGACATGGTCGAAAAACCTGTTCACCACTGAAGCCTGCGTGTGTGACGAATCCTCCGGGGGACGAGAACTGGATGGAGTGGTCCTGGAACTGATCGAGAGCGCCTACCGGGATGCGCATGGAAAAAGTTTTCCGTTCGATCTGAAAGGATTGATTCTACAGCAGCCGGTCCTGTTGGAACGGCTGTTGGCTGTCGCCAGAGCCGTCAAGGAAGGCTTGACGGCGGCGGAGCAAGTAGTGCTGGAGGACGAATTGGTCGAGGTGCGCCTGGAGGGCCTGATCATTCAGCGCGAGGCCTTCGAGCGGGCAGCCCGGAGCGAGATCGTGCGGATCAGGGAACTCTGCGACAGGGTGTTGGATGATGCCGGCCTGGGACCGGAAGATATCACCTCGGTGGTGTTGCTGGGCGGTTCGTCCAGAATCCCGGGACTCCGGCAGATTCTCGAGGAGACGTTGGATCCTGGCGCCGAGGGCAAGCTGCTGGAAATTGGCGACACATCCGCCGGCCTCGTTGTGCAGGGTCTGGCTCATCTCGCCGCGGAACCCGAGAGCGCGGGTATAGTGGAAATCCATCCCCATGACATCGGCCTGGAGAAGGGCGGTGACCGGGCGGAACTAGCGCCCCTCATCCTCCACGGCGAGCGCCGGGAAGACCTGGAAGTCAGAGAAGCTGCCCTCGATCAGCGGGTGGACGTCACGTTCAGTGATTCGCGCAACCTCACCGTCGTTCTTGTCGAGGCCTACCGGACGGTGCGCGGCGGCATCAATCTGCTGCCCCTCGAGGATCCTTTCGTGATCGACCTGCAAACCGAACTGGGGGTCAGGAAGGAAGAATACGATGGCTCGATCAACGGCGAGTTCCTCTTCGAAACACGCCGTGATCTCGTATACGTGGATTTCAAGTTCGCCGGTGCCGAAGTCCGGTCAAACCGGATGAGTGCCGGGTGGGAAACGGCGCAGACACTGGTGGAGGAGGAGGCGGTGACCCGCCTGCGGGAACGTATTATGGCCCTTGCGTTCCGCTGGGGCACCACCAGGGGCGGCGAACTCATCGAGATGGCGGACCGGGTGCTGGCGCCCCCCGTAGAGGTTGATGCGTACCTGCACCTGGTGGATCTTCTCGCATCTCATGAGGGAGAGGTGGAATGATGGAAGTGTTGCAGAGAATCCGCCGGGAAGCGGCCGGATTGAACCGCCGTATCCTGCTGCCGGAATGGCACGATGCGCGAACGTTGGAAGCCGCGGTGATAATGGCGCGCGACAAGGTTGTTCGCCCGATTCTGGTCGGTCCGGAGATGGACGTTCGGAACGCGC